>NZ_JBYIRM010000012.1:0-217794 GCF_057708105.1 Actinacidiphila sp. bgisy144
CGCTGGTGCGCGCCAGTACGGGAAGCCCAAGCGGTGCAGTTGCCCAGCCGACTGGTGACGGCGGGCAGGGCAGAGGGGATGGCCAGCAGTGAGCACGATGGGAGGCGCGCGCCGCGGCGGGCGGCCGGTGGTGGAGGTCGGCGCGCACGTGGTCCACCTGGGGCAGACCTGGCAGGTCGCCGCGCTACAGGGCCAGCGGGTCTACCCGCTTCGGGAGGCCGGCAGCGAGAAGACGCTCCTGGCGGGCCGGCTGTTCGCCGATCCCGGCTTCGAGGTAGTGGGCGGGCGGGTCCCGGACGCGGTGCCGCAGTGGGGGTTGTTCGAGACGGTGCCGCTGGCGGCGCAGCAGCGGGCGCTGGCGTGGCTGCCGCACATCCGGGAGGTGGAGACCAGCCTTCAACACCCCGCTGGCAGCCGCGAGGGCCAGAGTGTGCGGGCGGAGTACGACCCGCAGCGGTGGACGCTGGCGCAGCGGGATGAGGCCAAGGCCAGGGAAATGACCGCGCTGGGCTTCACCAGGGTGACGCGCACCACAGTGCAGCGCATGCGCCTGGCCTACCGCAAGCACGGCACGCGGAAACTGATCGACCACCGCACCACCCGCGCCGCGAACCCGACCGGGCCGGCAGACGAACGGGTGGTGGCCGCGCTGCTGGAGGCGCCCCTCGCCGGAAAGCACGGCCGACACCAGCGACCAGATCCTCGACGGCAGCGCCCGCGCGCCCACGCAGACACCATCCCCGGCCCCGACACCCCGCCACGACCACGACCGCGGCAGTGACACGCAGACGCAGGACAGCGACGGGCCAAAGGCCGGCGGCGAGCACCAGGGCGCCGGCGCGGCGGCCACGCACGGCCAGACAACAGACGACAGGCGACAGGCGACAGGCGACAGGCGACACGGTCGAGGACCCGGTAGTGCGGACTGCGCCGAAGCAGCCGGCAAGGATGACCGGCACACCGTCCAGCACAGCGACGAGCCCCCAAAGCGCCGCCCAGGGGTCGACCCCCGAGCGCCTCCCCGAGCGGTCGCCCTTGCCCACGCCATCGTCACCTGTCAAAATGGTGATGTGAACCTGAACCACGTCTTCGTCTGCGAACACCCCGCCCTGGACTTCGCCGCGACCCTGCGCGCCCGCCGGACCACACGCTTCGACATGTTCCCCACACCCGACCGACTCGACGCCTGGTACACCGAATCCGGCACCGTCGACGCAATCGCACCCAGCCAACAAGCCGACCTCGACCAAGCCATCACCCTGCGAGAAGCCATCTACACCCTGATCACCACACGCCGCAACGACCACACATACGAACCCGAAGCACTGGACTTGCTCAACAGCACCGCACGCACCCCCTCAGCCGTCCCCCAGATCACCCCGGACGGACACCGCCACACCATCGCCACCCCCCAAGAAGCACTCTCCACCATCGCCCGCCAAACCATCCAACTACTCACCGGACCACACATCCCCCTACTCAAAGAATGCAGCAACCCCGAATGCACCCGCATCTACATCGACCACTCCCGCGGCAACCGCCGCCAATGGTGCGGCATGCAATCCTGCGGCAACAAAATCAAAGCCGCCAACTACCGCGCCCGCAAAAAGAACACACAACCCCACCCCACACCCACATAACCACACCCAACAAGCAGCAGGCAACAGGCAACAGGCAGCACCCAGACAACCCGAAACCGACATCGACAACAGACCAACAGCCAGGCACGCAGCACCCAGACACACACGCAGCACCCGACCAACAACAGGCAACAGCCGAACACCATCAGCCGGGCGAACACAGCCCAGCCCCCAAACGGACAGCGAGCAGACGGTCACCGACCGGGCGACCCAGACAGGCAACAGTTCAGACAGACAGCACCCGGCACCGGCGCCCGAAGGGTCACCAGCCAGGCAGGGCAGGGGCCAGGCCGGACAGGAACCAGCAACCCGGACGGGCCGCACCCTACGCAGCAGCAACCGCACCACCCAGCACGAGACCCACCACCACCGGCAACACCCACCCCACCACCCGGCGACCCACAACCACACCACCACAACCGGGAACACAGACACCCCACGCCCCCCACCCCGCAGCGTCGCCAACCTGCGGCCCGGCAACGTCCACTCCATGTCGATGAGTACGCGACTCGCAAGGGCCGCCATTACGGCACGGTGCTGGTCGACGTTGAAACGCGTCGGCCGGTGGACCTGCTGCCGGACCGGGAGGCGTCGAGCCTGGCGGCTTGGCTGGTCGAGCGGCCGGGCATCGAGGTGGTCTGCCGGGACCGAGCACCGTTCTTCGCCGAGGGCGCCACCAGCGGGGCGCCACAGGCCGTGCAGGTCGCTGATCGCTGGGATCTGTGGCACAAGGTCGACGAAGCCGCCGAACGGTGTATTGCCAACCACCGCGGCTGTCTACGAAACACGGTGCCCGAGCCACCTGGGCGGGTCCAGAAAACCGAAGAGCCAGTTGGCCCCACTGGTTCGCCCTGGCCTACCGGCCACCGGTTCGCCGGCCGGACACGAGCCCATCACGCCGCCGTTCACGTATTGCTGGCCGCTGGCCACAGCCGCCGCGCGATCCAATGCCGGCTCGGCATGACCTACCGCACGGTCGAGCTCCTCTCTGACGCTGCCACCCCCGAAGACCTCTTCCACGGCCAGCGGCAGGGCCGCGCCTCCGTCCTCGACGAGTACAAGCCGTATCTGGACGACCGCTGGAACCAGGGCTGCACCAACGCTTGGAAGGTATGGAAGGAGATCGTGTCGCTCGGCCACAAAGGCAGCTACCAACGAGTTCGCGCCTACTTCCGCACCAAGCGCCTCCCGGCCGACCCGGTCACCGCACCCCCGCCTTCACCCCGCACCGTCGCCGGTTGGATCCTCCGCCACCCCGACTCCCTCTCCGAGGTCGAACAGCTCCGGCTCAAGGCCGTCCTGGTTCGCTGCCCCGAACTGGAGGCTCTCACCGGGCACGTCCGGTCCTTCGCTCAGATCCTCACCGAGCGCCAAGGCCACCGGCTCCCTGAATGGCTCGACGCAGTCCGCCAAGACGACCTGCCCGGCCTCCACACTCCCGCCGCCGGCATCGACCGAGACCTCCACGCCGTCATCGCCGACCTTACCCTTCCCTGGAGCTCCGGAGTCGTCGAAGGACACGTCCACCGCATCAAGATGCTCAAGCGCCACATGTTCGGACGCGCCGGCTTCCAACTCCTCCGGAAAAGAGTTCTCCTGGCGTGCCCTGCAGCTGAAACTGGCACGGGTTTCGCAGCGCGATTGCTCTACGATCTCAGTCCATGACGACCCCAGACTGCTACGCATGCAGCAAGGAAGCAGAATTCGACGACCTCCCACCACGCGAGTGCGTGGCACATGACCAGCACTGGCGGGTGGCCCACGCCTTCAACACCGCAGTGCCCGGCTGGCTGGTGCTGTTGCCTCGACGCCACGTCACCGCAGTCCACGACCTCACCGTCGCTGAGGCATCCGCCCTAGGAGGGTGGCAGGTCAAGCTCTCCCGCGCTCTTCGGAGCGTGACTGGTTGCGCCAAGACCTACGTCGTCCAATTTGCCGAAGCCGAAGGCTTCGCGCACGTGCACTTCCACATCGTCCCGCGCATGGCAGATCTGGAACCAGAGCATCGCGGGCCGGGCATTTTCGAGCTGCTTCTTCGACCAGAGCAGGAACGAGTAACGACTGAGCAGGCAGACCACATAGCCCACTCCCTCCGAGCTCAACTTGATGGGCATCCGAACACTCAGTGACGAGACCACGGAATCTGAGCCAGAACCCGAACTCGTGAACAAAGCCAGTGACGGGCAAGGTCAGCACCCCGCGGCCCTGAACGCCACATACCGACTGAAGGCTTCGTGGCTGTCGGGGGTGAAGCGCCACTCCAGCAGGGCCGACCGCAGCTCCGGCTCGGTCAGCCAACCATGCCAGGCGACCTCATCGGGATCGAGGACCACGGCGTCCGGCACCACCGCTTCGTGCACGCCGAGCCAGTGCGGGCTCAAACCGCTGCGGTTGATGAACGTGAACAGCAGGCGCGGCAGCGCACGAATGCCCAGCTCTTCGGCCAACTCCCTCGCGGCGGCCTGTTCGTAGGACTCGCCGACATTCGCGGCACCACCGACCCCGACCTCATAGAACCCCGGGAAGCGCGATACCCGCGCCGACCGTCGGTGGACGAGGACCCGTCCACGCCCATCACGACACACCGTCACCGCGACCCGGTGCAGCCAACCCTCCTCGACCGCCTGCCGGCGACCGACCACCATCCCCAGCACACGATCCTGATCATCGACACGCTCCACCAGTTCCTCCACGACACACACCCTGGCAGAGCCCACTGACACTGACGCTCCCGCAAAGGCCCACCCAGAAGAACCAGAACCGGGACGCCGGACACGCACCACCACAGTCGCCGACCAGTCGCACTCAGCCCCAACCACCCACAACACCCCCAGCGACAACCAACCCGCCCACGGCGCATCCGGCCACCGGGGGCCGGAGCCAGAACCGACGCCCTGACGCTGATGGTCGGGCGCACCGTCATGGCCTGGTCGTACGAGGGCGTCGAGTACGAGGCGACCTGATCCGGGGGCGGATGTTAATGCTCCCTAGCCACTGGACGGGCGCTGATGTAGCCTGACGCCGACTCAGCTCCCGCATGCCCCGGCGCGTGCCGGCGGCACGGGCCGGATGTCTCGGAGTGGGGCCATGGCCGAGTTCGCCACGATCCGCTACGGCGTCGCGTCGCACGTCGCCACGGTCACGCTCGACCGGCCGGAGGCGCGCAACGGCTTCACCGTGCGGATGGCCGAGGAGTTGGCGGCCGCGCTGCGCGCCGCGGACGCCGACGACGGCGTACGGGCCGTGGTGCTGTCCGGGGCCGGCCGCAGCTTCTGCGTGGGCGCCGACCTTACGGCAGGCGACGACGGCGAGCGGGCGTTCGGGGCGAAGGCGGACCGGGCGGCCGAGGCCGCCGTGGCGGCCGGCACCTACCTGGAACCCGCGGGCGTGGTGACCTCGGTGATGTACCGGATGGACAAGCCGGTCATCGCCGCGGTCCACGGCGCCGCGGCCGGGGCGGGGGCCACCATGCTGCTCCCGGCCGACTTCCGGCTCGCCGCCGAGGGCACCAAGTTCGCGTTCCCCTTCACCCGCCGGGGTGTCGTGCCCGAGGGCGCCTCGGCGTGGTGGCTGCCGCGGATCGTCGGCCTGACCCGGGCGATGGACTGGCTGATCTCCGGCCGTACGTTCCTCGCCGACGAGGCGCTGGCCGCCGGGCTGCTCACCTCCGTGCACCCCGCGGACGAACTGACCGCGGCCGCCCACGCGCTGGCGGCCGAACTGGCCCGCGAGGTGGCGCCGCTGTCGGTGGCGCTGACCCGGCGCCTGGTCTACCGGCTCGCCTGGGCCGACAGCCCCGAACCCGTCCACCGAGCCGACTCCCGGCTGGTCCACGAGACCGTACGCGGCCCCGACGCCGCCGAGGGTGTGGCCTCCTACTTCGAACAGCGCGCACCGCACTTCCCGACGGCCGTCCCCGGCGGCCTGCCGGCGTACGCCGCCGCGCCGGAAGGAGCGCGGCGCCCTTCACGCAGGAGCCAGGAGTGACATGAAACGACACGCGTGGCTGGAGCGCATCGAGGCCCTCGACCCCGAGACGGACTTCGCCGAGATCTACCGGATCAGCGGCCAGCACGAGTTCCCCTGGGACACCAGCCAGTCGCTCTCGTTCGCCCTCTACCGCACCTACGCGGTACCCGCCATCGGCAACCTCCTCGCCGAGACCGGCGAGTTCACCCGGCGGGCCCAGAAGCGCTACGACGACACCGTCCTCATCCTCGAAGCGGCGCTGGAGCACGGCTTCGACGCGCCGCAGGGGCGCGAGGCCATCCGCCGGATGAACCGGATGCACCGGCGCTACGACATCGCCGACGACGACTTCCGCTACGTGCTCGCCACCTTCGTCGTCGTGCCCAGACGGTGGGTGGACGCCTACGGCTGGCGGCCGTACTGCCCGCACGAGGTCCGCGCCACCGTCAACTACTACCGCGAGCTGGGCCGCCGCATGGGCCTGCGGGACATCCCGGCGACGTACGAGGAGTTCGAGGAGCTGCTCGACGCCTACGAGCGCGCGCACTTCGCGTTCACGCCGGGCGGGCGCGCGGTGTCCGACGCGACGCTGGACCTCATGCGGACCTGGTACCCGAAGGTCCTCGCGCGGCAGGTGCGCCTGTCGTCGATCTGCCTGCTCGACGATCCACTGCGTGAGGCGTTCGGCTATCCCCGGCCGCCGGCGGCCTTGCAGAAGGCGGTACGGGCCGGGATGCGCCTGCGCGGCCGGGTGGTACGGCACCTGCCGCCGCGCCGCACCCCGAGCCTGGCCCGCAACGGACGGCGGGTCCGGTCGTATCCGGACGGCTTCCGGATCGGCGAACTCGGCACGTTCGCCCCCGGGGAGCGGCAGCACGGCTGCCCGGTGCCCCGCGAACGGACCGGCGAGGCGACCGGGTCGCCGTGAGCCGGGACGCCGTGAGCCGGGACGCCGTGAGCCGGGGCGCCGGCTTCTCCTGATGTGCCGTCAGATGACCGCTCACGCCCGGAGCATCGGCGCGAGGTAGCGGCGGGCGAAGGCGCGGGCGGCCTCGTCGTCGGCCAACTCCACGCAGGAGGTGGGGTTCAGCAGGAACGACATCACCACCCGCACCATGATCTCGGCCGCCGGCGCCGGATCGCCGCCGCTGATCCCCGCCTCGCACTGGAAGCGGGTGAAGCTGCGCGTGAGGTACTCGCGCATGGCGACCAGCGCCGGCCCGCCGTCCACGGTCAGGGCCGGCAGGACCAGTTCGGGTTCGCTGCGCAGCAGGCCGCCGATCAGGGGGTGCGACTGCACATGGCGCAGCGCCACGAGGAAGCCCTCGACGATCCGCTCCTCCATCGTCGGCACCACCCTGACCACCGGGTCCAGGACCGCCAGGAAGCGCTGGTACTCGCGGTAGAGGGTGGCGGCGACCAGCACGTCGCGGTTCTGGAAGTGCCGGTAGACCGTCACCCGGGTCAGCCCCGCGCGCTTGGCGATGTCGTCGACGGAGGTGCGGCGCAGCCCGAAGGCGATGAACTGGTCGAGCGCGGAGTCCAGAATCCGTTCGGCGGTCGGGTCGTCGGGCGGCGGACGGCCGTCGCCGAACAGGGCCGCGAAGGCGCCGGACGCGGGGCTTGCCGCGCCGGGAGGCTCGGGAGCGATGCCGACCACCACCTGGGAGATACAAGATTCCGATATGTGCATCATGATAACCGGGCGGTGGCCGGTGCCGGCCGGGGTCGGCCACGATGTCCGGGGTGCGCAGGGCGGGTCGGCAACGCAGGCGGCGCTCACGCCCGGGGGCGGCTTCGCGGGCTTCGGCCGTCGGCGTACAGGGCGTCGAGTTCTTCGGCGTACCGCCGGACGAGCACGCGCCGCACGAGTTTCAGCGAGGGCGTCAGCTCGCCCGACTCCGGGCTCCACTCGCGGTGCAGCAGCAGGTACTTCTTGACCTGCTCGCTCCGGTTGAGGGTGGCGTTGGCGGTCCGCACGGCCGCGGCCACCTCGGCGGCCACCTGCGGGTGGGCGGCCAGTTCGGCGGGGGAGCCGGCGATGTGGCGGGCGGCCGCCCACGCGGAGGCGGCCTCGGCGTCCAGGACGAGCAGCGCGACGAGGTAGGGGCGGCCGTCGCCGTGGGCCATCGCCTGGCCGATCAGCGGGTGGGCCTTGAGGGCGTTCTCCACCAGGGCCGGGGAGACGTTCTTGCCCTGCGAGGTGATGATGAGTTCCTTCTTGCGGTCGGTCAGCCACAGGAAGCCGTCGTCGTCCAGCCGTCCGACGTCGCCGGTGGCGAACCACGCGTCGGCGTCCGCGACCGGGTCGAGACCGCCGTCGGCCCGGACGTAGCCGCTGGTCACGAAGGCGCCGCGGACCAGGATCTCACCGTCGGCGGCGAGCTTGACCTCGATCCCGTCGGTCGCCCTGCCGACCGATCCGGCGCGGAAGGCGCCGGGCCGGTTGGTGGTGGCCACCCCCATCGTCTCGGTCAGGCCCCAGGCGTCCATGATCCGGATGCCGAAGCCGGCCCAGAACTCCCGTACGGACGGCGGCAGGGGCGCGGACGCGCTGGAGGCGTGCTCGACCCGGTCCAGTCCGCCCAGCGCCAGGACCGGGGCGAGGACCTCCTCGCGGGCCGCACGGTAGGCGGCGGCGAGTTCCTCGCCGGGCTGCTCCCCGCGCTCGGCCTGCTCCTGGTAGCGCACGGCGACCGCGCCGGCCGCGGCGACCGCCTCGCGCCGGTTCCGCGGCGCCTGCTCCAGGGCGGTGCGCACCGCGGCGGCCAGCTTCTCCCAGATCCGCGGGACGCCGAAGAACTGCACGGGGTGCACGTCGCGCAGTACCGCGCCCAACTGGGCGGGGTCCGGGCACAGGTAGACGTGTCCGGCGCGGAAGAGCGGCAGGTAGATGCCGAGCATGCGCTCGGCGATGTGGGCGAAGGGCAGGTAGCACACGTGCGCGACGTGGTCGGGCAGGTCGGTCGCGCCGTCCAGGGCGAGCGCGTTGGCCAGCACGGCGCGGTGCGTGATCGCCACGCCCTTGGGGTCGCCGGTGGTGCCGGAGGTGTAGACGACGGTGAGCAGGTCCGTGGCCCGGGCGGCGCGCCAGGCCGCCTCCACCGCGGCGACGTCTCCCCCGGTGCGTTCGAGGTGGGCGATGCGGGGGAAGGGCGTGCCGGGCCGGACGGTGAACAGCCGGCTCACCCGGGAACCGGTGTCGGCCAGGACCGCCTCCCAGCGCGCGGCCTCCTCCGGTCCGTCCAGGAGCGCGATCTCGGCGCCGCTGTGCCGGGCGATGTGGCGGATCTGGTCCGGGGAGGCGGTGTTGTAAACGCTGACGGGGACGGCGCCGAGGTGGACCAGCGCCAGGTCGCACAGCCAGTGCTCGGGGATGTCGGGCATCATCATCAGGACCTTGTCCGCGCGGTGCACGCCCAGGCCCGCCAGCGCCGCGGCCAGGCGCAGCACCCGGGTGCGGACCTGGGCCCAGGTCAGGGTGGTCCACCGGGGGGCCTGGTCGGCGTGCCAGGACAGCGCGGGCAGGTCGGGGTGGTCGGCGGCGTTGCGGTGCAGCAGCGCGGGCACGGTGACGTCGGCCGGATCGGCGGGCAGTCGCAGGATCGTGGTCAACACTGACCTCTTCTCGACGGGGAGAGCGGGAGGTGCGTCCTGGAGGCGGTTGAGCGGCTCGGGTCTTCAGCAGTCCGGCTGGTCGGCGGTCCGACTGGTCGGCGGTTCAGCGGTCCGACTGGTCGGCGGTCCGACTGGTCGGCGGTCCGGCCGTTCGGCGGTTCAGCGGTCCGACTGGTCGGCGGTCCGGCCGTTCGGCGGTTCAGCGGTCCGGCTGGTCGGCGGTTCAGCGGTCCGACTGGTCGGCGGTTCAGCGGTCCGGCTGGTCGGCGGTCTGGGCCGGGGCGCCCGCGGGGGCGGGCAGCCGCCCGACCCTGGCGGCGATACAGACTATGTATCGGTGTACCACCCGTCAACGGCCCGGGCACAGGGCTCCGGTTGGGGCGCGGCCGGCTGCGGTGCGGCATGATCGGAGGGTGGAGGATGTCGACATGAGCACCGGCAGGCGGCCGGCGGCGACCGCCCGCGGTACCGCGCGGCGGCGCAAGCTGACCGACGCCGCCGGCGCCCTGTTCGCCCGCGACGGCTACCACAACGTCACTGTCTGGGACATCGCGGCCGCCGCCGGGGTGTCGGGGCCGGCGATCTACCGCCACTTCGCGGGCAAGCCGGCGATCCTGGCCGAGCTGATGCGGGCCGGGTTCGACGAGATCGACGCGATCCGCACAGCGGCGCTCGCCGAGTTGGCGTCGGCGCAGCCGGCCGAGCGGCTGGAGGCGGCGGTCCGGGCGCTGGCCGCCTGGGTCGTCCGGCATCCGGAGTTCGGGGTGCTGTGGCGGCGGGAGTTCCGGCACCTGGCGGCGGCGGACGCCGCGGAGATGGCCGAGCGGATGAGCGCGGGTCCGGTCGAGATGATCGGCGAGCTGCGCCGTGCCCGGCCGGAACTGACCGCCGACGACGCCCGGTTGGTCGCCTGGGCGGCGCTGAGCGTGCTGGGCAGCGTCTCCGACCACCGCATCCGCCCGCCGCGGCCGGAGCTGGAGCGCCTGACGGCCGCCATGGCCGTCGATGTGCTGCGGGTCGCACTGCCGGCGCCCGGCCGCCCGGCAGCAGCCGCCGGTGCGCACGGGGAGACGGACGCCGGTGCGCACGGGGAAGCGGACGCCGGTGCGCACGGGGAAGCGGCCGCCGGTGCGCACGGGGAAGCGGCCGCCGGTGCGCACGGGGAAGCGGCCGCCGGTGCGCACGGGGAGGCGGACGGCGGCGGCCCGGCGCCGTCCTCGCGGCGCGAGATGCTGATCGCTCAGGCGGTGCGCCTGTTCTGGGAGTTCGGCTACCACGGCGTCACCATGGAGGACATCGGCGCCGCCTGCGGAATCGCGGGCCCGAGCGTGTACAAGCACTTCGACGGCAAGGCCGATGTGCTGCGCGCCGCCGTCCGCCGGCTCAGCGAGCGCCTGCTCGGCACGGTCGACGGGCTCGGTCCGGTCCCGGCCGAGCCCGAACGGGCCGCCGGGCGGGTGGCGTTGCTGGTGGAGCGGTATGTCGCGGCCGTCGTCGCCGACCGGGGCCTGGTCGCGACCTTCCAGGCCGAGGCGCACAACCTGCCCGACCGCGACCGGGCCGAGGCGCGGCGGATGGTCGGCACGTACGCGCGGCACTGGGAGGAGGCGGTGGCGGCGGCCCTGCCGGACCGGACCGGGGCGGAGATCAGGATGCGCATCTACGCGACCTTCGCCGTCATCAACGACTCGGTGCGCACCCGCAGTCTGGCCGAACAGGCCGATGTCGCCGCGAAGTTGCAGGCCGCCGCGCTGGCCGCCCTGGATGTTAACCGCACCTAGCCGCATGACAAGGCGGGACATCATCTGACGATGTCTTGACGGGGAGTGGTGCGGGCCGCAATTGTTAATGGTGATTAGCCAACTCGGCCGATGCGGTGCCGAGGTGCGGCCGCATGCCCGCCCGAGTGCCCGCCGCAGGCCCCGCATCCGCCCGCCGGCCGGCGGCCGCCGGTTTCCGGCCGCCGCCGGTCCGTCGATCGCCGACCCCCTCCAGCAGCCGGGAAGGACAGTGCGCCATGGCGAACGCGTACATCTACGACGCGATCCGCACCCCGCGCGGGCGCGGCAAGCAGAACGGCACGCTGCACAGCGTGAGACCGATCTCCCTGGTCGTCGGCCTGATGCAGGAGATCCAGCGCCGCAACCCGGGCCTGGACCCCCGCGACATCGAGGACGTGGTGCTCGGGGTGGTCTCCGCGACCGGTGAGCAGGGCGCGGACATCGCCAAGACCGCCGCGATCGCCGCGGGCCTGCCGGACACCACCGCGGGCCTCCAGCTCAACCGGTTCTGCGCCTCGGGCCTGGAAGCGGTGAACACCGCCGCGCAGAAGGTCGCCTCGGGCGCCGAGGACCTGCTGCTGGCCGGCGGTGTGGAGTCGATGTCGCGGGTGCCGATGGGCTCCGACGGCGGCGCGATGTTCCAGGACCCGCTCACCGGATACGACACGTACGTCGTGCCGCAGGGCATCGGCGCGGACCTGATCGCCACCATGGAGGGCTACTCGCGCACCCGCGTCGACGAGTTCGCGGTGCGCTCGCAGGAACGGGCCGCCCACGCCCGGTCCAGCGGCTACTTCAAGAAGTCGGTCGTCCCGGTGCTCGACCCGAACGGCCTGACCGTCCTGGACCACGACGAGTTCATCCGGCCGGGCACCACGGTGGAGGCCCTGGCCGCCCTCAAACCGTCCTTCGCCGCCCTCGGCGCGGACGCCGGCTTCGACGCGGTGGCGCTCCAGAAGTACCACTGGGTGGAGCGGATCGACCACGTCCACCACGCCGGGAACTCCTCCGGCATCGTCGACGGGGCCGCGCTGCTGCTGGTCGGCAGCCGGCAGGCGGGCGAGAGGGCCGGGCTGCGCCCGCGCGCCCGGGTGCTGGCCACCGCCGTCTGCGGCGCCGACCCCACGCTCATGCTGACCGGTCCGGCCCCGGCCAGCCGCAAGGCGCTGGCGAGGGCCCGCCTCACGGTGGCCGACCTGGACCTGGTGGAGATCAACGAGGCCTTCGCCGCCGTCGCACTGCGCTTCGTGCAGGACCTGGAACTGCCCCTGGACAAAGTCAACGTCAACGGCGGCGCGATCGCGCTGGGCCATCCGCTGGGCGCCACCGGCGCGATGCTGGTCGGCACCGTCGTCGACGAACTCGAGCGCCGCGACCTGCGCTACGGGCTGGTCACGCTGTGCGTGGGCGGGGGCATGGGCATCGCCACCGTCGTCGAGCGCCTCTGACAGCGCGCCCCGGCCGCCCCTGCCCCACCCCGCACTTCCTCCTTCACAGAAACGGGTTCATCCGTGAGCGACGAGTACTTCGGCTGGGACCTGGGCGCCGACGGCGTCCTGCTGCTGACCATGGACGCCCCCGGCCGGTCCGCCAACACCATGAACGCCGCGTTCCTCAGCGCCTTCGCGCAACTGCTGGACCGGCTGGAGGCCGAGCAGGACACCTACCGGGGCGTGGTCGTGACCTCCGCGAAGAAGACCTTCTTCGCCGGCAGCGACCTGGGCGAGCTGATCGCCCTCCGGCCCGCCGACGCCGCGGCCGCCATGACGTCCAACCTCGCCCTGAAGCGGAACCTGCGCCGCCTGGAGACACTGGGCCGCCCGGTGGCCGCCGCGATCAACGGCGCCGCGCTCGGCGCCGGCCTGGAGATCGCCCTGGCCTGCCACCACCGGGTCGCCCTCGACGCGGCCGGCACCCGGATCGGCCTGCCCGAGGTCACGCTCGGGCTGCTGCCCGGCGGCGGCGGAGTAGTGCGGACCGTGCGGCTGCTCGGCGTCACCGACGCGCTGACCAACGTCCTGCTCCACGGGCAGCGCCACAACCCGGCGACCGCCCTCGGGCACGGGCTCGTCGACGAACTCGCCGACTCCCCCGCACAGGTGCTCACCGCGGCACGCGCCTGGGTGCTGGCGCACCCGCACGCGGCGCAGCCCTGGGACACCGCCGGCTACCGGATGCCGGGCGGCTCACCGAGCAGCCCGGCACTGGCCGCGCAGCTACCGGTGTTCCCGGCGGCGCTGCGGCAGCGGCTGAAGGGCGCACCCTACCCGGCACCGCGCGCCATCATGGCCGCGGCGGTGGAGAGCGCACGCGTCGACATCGACAGCGCCATGCTGGTCGAGGCCCGCTACTTCGTCGAGGTGGCCACCGGGCAGATCGCGAAGAACATGACGCAGGCGTTCTTCTTCGACATGCAGCAGATCGGCAGCGGCGCATCGCGCCCGCCCGGATACGCGCCCTGGCGGGCGGAACGGGTCGCCGTGCTCGGCGCAGGGATGATGGGCGCGGGCATCGCGTACGTGTGCGCGCTCGCCGGAATCGAAGTGGTCCTCAAAGACATCACGATCGAGGCCGCCGCCCGGGGCAAGGCCTACTCGGCAGGCCTGCTGGACAAGGCCGTCACCCGAGGCCGCACGACACGCGAGGCCGCCGACACGGTCCTGGCCCGTATCCGCCCGACCAGCGACGCCGCCGACACCGCAGGCGCAGACCTCGTCATCGAGGCGGTATTCGAGTCCCCGAAGCTCAAGGCGAAGGTCTTCGGGGAAATCGAGGAACTCCTCGCCCCCAGCGCGCTACTGGGATCGAACACCTCCACCCTGCCGATCACCGGCCTGGCCGAGACGGTGCACGCGCAGGAGAACTTCATCGGCCTGCACTTCTTCTCGCCGGTGGACCGGATGCCGCTGCTGGAGATCATCGCCGGGGCGAAGACCTCCGACGCGGCCGTCGCCAGAGCCTTCGACCTCGCCCAGCAGATCGGGAAGACCCCGATCATCATCAACGACAGCCGCGGCTTCTTCACCTCCCGCGTCATCAGCCGGTACCTGGACGAGGCCATGGCCATGATCGGCGAGGGCGCCGCACCGGCGTCGGTCGAACAGGCGGGGTCGCAGGCCGGCTACCCAGCCGCGCCGCTCCAACTGATGGACGAACTGACCCTGACCCTGCCGCGCAGAATCCAGCAAGAAACGAAGGCAGCGGTGCTGGCGACAGGCGGCACATGGGACACCCACGGCTCCGAGGCAGTCCTCGACCGGATGATCGACGAATTCGGGCGCACCGGCCGCTCCACAGGCGCCGGGTTCTACACATACACCGACGACCGACGGACCCGCCTATGGCCCGGACTGACCACCGCCTTCGACACCACAGACACCACAGGCACCGCAGGCACCGCAGGCACCGCGGACACCACGGGCACTACGGGCACTACGGGCGCTGCGGGCGCTGCGGGCACCGCCGTCCCATTCGAGGACATGAAGGAGCGCATGCTGTTCGCCGAGGCACTCGAGGCAGTGCGCTGCCTGGACGACGGCGTGCTGCGCTCCGTCGCCGAAGCCAACATCGGATCGCTGCTAGGCATCGGCTTCCCAGCCTGGACCGGCGGCGTCCTGCAGTACATCAACGGCTACGAGGGGGGCATAGCCGGATTCACAACCCGCGCACGGGAATTGCACGCCCGCTACGGCACCGTCTTCACCGTCCCGAACTCACTGGCAGCAAAGGCCCAACGCGGCGAACGCTACGAGTAACCAACCCATCCACGCACCACAGCGACGGACCGCAGCGACGACGGGCCAAGGCGGCCGACCCGCAGCAGCGGGCGGGACAACCGGGCCCGTCAACATACGACGGCCCCGTACGACCAGGGCAGGGCAGGGCAGGACAACCTGCGGCGGCCCCGGTGCGGCGAAGGCAGGCAAGCCGAGCCGATCGGCATACAGCAAACCCCGTACGGCGAAGGCAGGCAAGCCGACCCGATCGGCATACGGCAAACCCCGTACGGCGAGGGCAAGGCAACCTGCGGCGGCCCGGTACGGCGAAGGCAGGCAAGCCGACCCGATCGGCATACGGCAAACCCCGTACGGCGAGGGCAAGGCAACCTGCGGCGGCCCGGTACGGCGAAGGCAGGCAGGCCGCCCCGATCGGCGTACGGCAAGCCCGGTACGGGGGCGGGGCAGCCGGGCCGGTCAGCGTATGGCGGCCCTGGCGGACCCCCGTGCGGGGGGCGGCGTTGTGATTGACTTGGGCCATGCCCTTGTCCGCGCTGGTCTCCGCCCGGGTGTGCCGGTGAGCGCCGAGCCGGCCGCGGCCGCCCGGCCGCGCAACCGCAGGCAGCTCATCGTGGAGGCCGCCGGCCGGGTCTTCAGCGAACGCGGCTACCACGCGGCCTCGATGGAGGAGATCGCCGCCGGTGTGGGCATCACCGCGGCCGCGCTGTACCGGCACTTCCCGAACAAGTACACGCTCTTCGCGGAGTGCGCGGGCGGCCTGGCGGACGGGCTCGTCGCGGCGCTGGCAGCGGTCCCGGACGAGGCGGGCCTTGCGGAGGTGCTGACCGCGCTGGCCCGGGTGACGGTGGCGCACCGGGCCTCGGGCGGGGTGTACCGGTGGGAGGCGCGGTATCTGGCCGGCGAGGACCGGCGGCGCCTGCGGGCGAAGTTCGACGCCGTCGTCGGCCGGGTCGCCGGGGCGGTGCGGCGCGACCGGCCGCTGCCGGACGAGCAGCTGCGGGCGGTGGCGGCGCTGGGCGTGATCGGCTCGGTGACCACGCACCGCACCCCGATCGCCCAACGCCGGTTGGAGGACGCGCTGGTGCACTCCGCGCTCGGCGCGGCCCGCACCGATCCGCGCGCGGCCGTCGCGGGTGCGCGGCCGGTCAGCCTGCCGGTGCAGCCGGTGCCGCGCACCCGGCGCGCGGAGATCCTGGCGGCCGCGGTGCCGCTGTTCGCGCGGGACGGGTTCGCGGGCGTCTCCAACGGGCAGATCGGCCAGGCGGCGGGGCTCGCCCCGTCCGCGCTCTACCGCCACTACCAGGGCAAGGTCGACATCCTGGTGGCGGCGTGCCTCCAGGCGGCGGAGCTGCTGGCGCAGGCGGTCAACCACAACCTGCACGGTGTTCGCGAGCCGCGCGCGTCGGTGGCGGTGCTGGCGGCGACGTATGTGGCGTACAGCTTCGAGAACACCGAGCTGACCCGGGTCGCCGAGGCGGAGGTACGCGGTCTGCCGGACGACGTGCGGGAGCCGGTGATCCTCGCGCAGCACGAGCACATCGCGGTGTGGGAGCGGCAGTTGCGGTCGGCGCGGCCGGAACTGGACCCGCGGCAGGCCCGGTTGCTGGTGCACGCGGGCCTGGGGGTGGTGGTCGAGGTGGGGCGGCTGCTGCGGTGGCGGGACACCCCGGAGCACCGGTCGGCGGTGACCGCGCTGGTGGTGGGCGCGCTGGGCGTGTGAGGCGGCGGGGGTGCAGCGGCCGGGGGTGAAGCGGCGAGCGCCCTGCGGCCGGGTGGCCCCTGGCCGCGGGGCGCCGTCTTCGCGGCCTTGCGTGTTGCGGCGAGCGGCTCAGGACGGCCGGTTAGCCGACGGCAGCACGATCGGCGTCTGGGTCGCCGAGGTGCCGTTGTTGAGGAAGAGCATCGCGACGCCGCGGATGAACTGGTCGAACAGGTAGTAGTTCACCGGCGGGACGCCCGCGGTGCCCTCGCGGAAGGCGACGTACAGCGGCCAGCCGATCTCGATGATGCCGCGGGAGACCAGGTCCTGCGGCAGCTTGAGCCAGTTGGCGTAGGTGTCGCCGATGAGGTAGCGGACCATCTCGCTGACGAAGCCGGTGTCGACGCCGAGGACGGGCGTCTCGACGTATCCGAGCAGGGTGGACGCCAGGCTGTTGCCCTCGGTGGTGGCGGCGAGGTCGGGCCAGAGCATCTGCTCGGCCTGGGCGACGGCGTCGGACCAGGTCGCGGGGATGAACTGGTCCTGCACGCCGAGCAGGCTGAGGGCCACCTGCCAGGCGTGCAGGTCGGCGTTCTGCTCGGCGGTGGACAGCTTGATGTTCCACTTGGCCAGGTTCAGGTGGGTGAAGGTGCCGGTGGAGTGGAACGTGCGCAGGATGTCGCCGTTGCTGATGGGCGAGGGCTGGTCGGCGCTCGCCGCGAACTGCGGTGAGGTCGGCAGCAGGTTGCGTACGGTGGCGTGCACCAGGCGGGTCTTGTTCGCGGTGACGACGAAGTGGCCGTCCGGGCTCCATGCGTCGGCGGCGGCCATGTCGTAGCCGAAGGTGAAGGTCTTGGCGGCGCGGGCCTTCATGTCGGCGCCGCCGGCGGACCAGTAGACCGCGCGGGCCTCGCGCGGGATGACGGTGCTGAGGATGCCGCTGCCGAGGCTCAGTGACAGGAACAGGTACAGGCTGATCCGCTTGTAGAGCTCCTCGGACGCGGCGAGCAGGGTCGGGTCGGCCCACGAGGGGACCTTGTTGACGCCCTGCAGGTAGGACGTGACGTAGCTCGGCATGCCGGACGGCAGTGCGTCGCTGTTGTCGACCCACTTCTGCCAGGCGGTGTTGACCGAGGCGGTCGCGCCGTCGGCCAGGATCTGGGCCGCCACCTGGTCCGCGGCGGGGTCCCACACGGTGAACGGGTCGGTGACGGTGTCGGTCTTGGCGATCGAGCCGGCGGACGACCACGACCACGCTCGGGGAACGTTGAGGCCCACGGCGGCCAGGCCCATGGCGGCACCGACTGAGAGCATGTGCCTTCTACTGAGATTCTCCATTTACTTACCAACCTCCAGGCAGCCAGGCAGTGCCTTGAACCGTGGCCGGTTAGCCGCTGACTCGGACGGAACCAGCGCACTTCAAGGTTGTCCGACGACGCGATTTTCGATTAACATAGCGAGCTGTGTCGGGGACGGCAAGATGTGTTTCGACGCTGTTTCCCGCAGTGGCGCGACGCACCGCCGCCCCACCGGTCCGGTACCTCGAGGAGCCCGCATGAGTACGGAACAGGACCAGGTGGCCCCAGCGCCCGCGGACCGGGCGGCGCCCGGCGCGCGCCCCGCGTGGGTCGGCGACGAGCTGATCGCCCGGTGGACGGGGTGGGTCTGCCGGGACGGCGCGCGGCCCGGACGGGAGGCGGAGACCTGCGCGCCGGCCCTCGCGCCGTACGACCTGGCGCCGACCGCCGCCGTCCCCGCGTGCGATCCGCAGGACGTCGCGGCCGCCGTCACCGGCGCCCGGGCCGCACAGCACACGTGGGCGGCCACTTCCCCGCGCCGCCGCCGCGACCTGCTGCTCGCCTTCCACGACCTGCTGCTGAACCGGCAGGAGGAGGTGCTCGACCTGATCCAGTGGGAGACCGGCAAGGCGCGGCTGCACGCCTGGCAGGAGGTCGCCCAGGTCGCGGCGATCGCCCGGCACTACGCGCGGCGCGGCGCGCGCTACCTGGCGCCGCGCCGGGTACGGGGGATGGTCCCCGGCCTGACCCGGGTCGTGGAGGCGCGAGTGCCCAAGGGGGTCGTCGGCATCGTCTCCCCCTGGAACTACCCGCTCTACCTCGGGGTCGGCGACGTGCTGCCCGCGCTGTGCGCGGGCAACGCGGTGGTCTCCAAGGCCGACGAGCAGACCGCGCTGACGATGCTGTGGACGCGCGCGCTGATGGCCGAGGCGGGTCTGCCGGCCGGTCTGTGGCAGGTCGTCACCGGCGACGGGCCCGTGGTCGGCTCGGCGCTGGTCGACCGCGCCGACTTCGTCTGCTTCACCGGTTCGACCGCGACCGGCCGCGTGGTCGCCGAGCGCGCGGCACGCCGGCTGGTCGGCGCCTCGCTGGAACTCGGCGGCAAGAACCCGCTGATCGTGCGCGCCGACGCCGACCTCGCCGCCGCGGCGGCCGGCACCGTCGCGTCCGCCTTCGCCAACAGCGGCCAGATGTGCATCCACACCGAGCGCGTCTATGTGCACGCCTGCGTCCACGCCGACTTCCGCGACCTGCTGGTGGCGGCGACGCGCGCGCTGCGGCTGGGCCAGGGCTACGACTACGGCGCCGATCTGGGGCCGCTGGTCTCCGCGGCGCAGCTGGCGTCCGTCACCGCCCACGTCGAGGAGGCCGTCGCCAAGGGCGCGACCGTCCTGACCGGCGGGCGGGCCCGGCCCGACGTCGGACCGCTCGCCTACGAGCCCACCGTCCTGGAGGGGGTCACACCCGCGATGGCCGTGTGCGCCGAGGAGACGTTCGGCCCCGTGCTGTCGCTGTACTCCTACGCCACCGACGCCGAGGCGGTGGAGCTGGCCAACCAGGGCGACTACGGGCTGTCGGCGTCGATCTGGTCCAGGGACACCCGCGCGGCCCGGCGGATGGCGCGGCTGGTGCGGTGCGGCGCGGTCAACATCAACGACGGCGCCGCCGCGGCGGCCGGCAGCATCGAGGCCGGCATGGGCGGGATGCGCGACAGCGGCGCCGGCCGGCGCCACGGCGCCGAGGGCATCCGCAAGTTCACCGACGGCCAGACGCTCGCCGAGCAGCGCCTGATGCCGCTCGGCCCGCCGCCGGGCAAGCCGGTGGCGGACTTCGTGCGCCGCACCAACGGCCGGCTCGCGCTGCTGCGCCGGCTGGGCGCGCGGTGAGCGGCGCCGAGCGCGCCGTCCGCGCACGCTGGCTCGCGCTGCGCGCCGCCACCGGTCCGATCCGGCCCCGGGAGCTGGACGCGCTGTGGGCGCGGCTCGCGGTGGTGCGGGCCGAGGCGGTGCTCGGCGCGTGGCGGGGCTTCGTCTTCCCCACCGGCCACCCGGTGGAAGGCGTGCTGGAGCGCAGCCGCTGGCACGGCAAGCACTTCCTGGCGCTGGACGACGCCAAGCCGCTGATCTGCCGGGCCGGCGACGGCAGCCTGTACTCCGACACGGCCGGCGGCCGCGGCGAGGCCAGCTTGTGGAACGTGGAGTTCCGCGGCGAGGTGACCGCCACGATGGTCTACGACGGCATGCCGGTGCTCGACCACTTCAAGCAGCTCGACGAGGGCACCTTGATGGGTGTGATGAACGGCAAGCGAGCCGGGGCGCCCGCCGACGGGCGGCTGCTGTACTTCGGGCTGGAACGCGAGTGACACGCCCGGGCCTTCACCCCTCCGTCTCCCGTCTCCCGTCTCCCGTCTCCCGGATCTGGAGTTCTGATGACCGATGTGATCACCGCCCGGCGCTCCCTGTACGACGACGACCACGAGGCCCTGCGGGAGACGGTGCGCGCCTTCGTCGACAAGCACACCGTGCCCCACGCCGACCGGTGGCGGCAGGAGGGCCGCGTCGACCGCTGGCTGTTCAGGGAAGCCGCCAGGGCGGGCATCCTCGGCTTCTCCATCCCGGAGGAGTACGGCGGCGCCGGGGTCGGCGACTTCCGCTTCAACGCCGTGATCGGCGAGGAGTTCTCGCGGCACCCGGTCTCCGACGGCATGGCGGGGATCTCGCTGTCCAACGACATCGTCATCCCCTACTTCACCGACCTCACCGACGAGGAGCAGCGGGCCCGGTGGCTGCCGGGCATCGCCGCCGGGGACCTCGTCGTCGCGGTCGCGATGACCGAGCCCGGCACCGGCAGCGACCTGGCCGGTATCGCCACCACCGCGGTCCGCGACGGCGAGGAGTACGTGGTCAACGGCAGCAAGGTGTTCATCTCCAACGGGCAGAACGCCGACCTGGTCGTCACCGCGGTGCGCACCGGCCCGGACCGGCACCGCGGGATCAGCCTGCTGGTCGTGGAGAGCGACCGCCCCGGCTTCTCCCGCGGCCGCAACCTGGAGAAGGTCGGGCTGCACGCCCAGGACACCAGCGAGCTGTTCTTCTCCGACGTGCGGGTGCCCGCCGCCAACCTGCTCGGCGCGGAGGGCTCGGGCTTCAAGGCGCTGATGCGCAACCTCCCCCAGGAGCGGATCTCCATCGCCGCCGGCGCGGTCTCCTCGATGGAGGGCGTGCTGGAGCGCACCGTGGCGTACGTCAAGGAGCGCAAGGCGTTCGGCCAGGCGATCGGGTCCTTCCAGAACACCCGGTTCCAGCTCGCCGACATGGTGACGACCGCCCGGGTGGGCCGCGCCTACGTCGACGACCTGCTCGGGCGGCACTCCCGGGGCGAGCTGAGCGCGGTGGACGCCGCGGCGGCGAAGTTCTGGGCCACCGAGCGGTACGTCGACGTCGTCGGGCGCTGCCTGCAACTGCACGGCGCCTACGGCTACATGCTGGAGTACCGGATCGCGCACGACTACCTCGACTCGCGGATCTCCACCATCTACGGGGGCACCACGGAGATCATGAAGGAGATCGTGGGCCGCGACCTGGGCCTGTAGCACCGGTGCCCTTGCCGCCCCTTCGACCACTTCGACAGCTACCTAACGTTCGCTAGACTTCGTCGCGACAGGTCGGCCCGGCAGCGACGAGGAGCAGGCGCATGGCGACGAAGACGACCGGCGGCGGGTCCGGGGCGGACACGGCTTCGGCCCCTGCCGCGGACCCGGCCGGACCCGTCGGCGACTGGCGGGAGTTCGCGCCGCTGGACCTCCATCCCGTGCTGGCGGCCGCGCTGGCGGAGTTCCGCGAGCACGGCTACCACGGCACCTCCGTGCGGGACGTCGCCCGCCGGGCGGGCATCACCGTGCCGACGATCTACTACCACTTCGCCAACAAGCAGGGGCTGCTCGTCGCGCTGCTGGAAGGCGCGGTGGGCGAGGTGCTGCAACGGGCCCGGCTCGCCGACGCGGAGGCGGGCGGGCGGGTGCTGGAGCGGTTCTCCAACGTCGTCGAGTGCGTGGTGCTGCACATGACCCACCGGGTGGCGACGGCGGGGCTGGACTGCGAGCTGCGCTACCTGGAGCCGGCCAACCGCCGGAAGTACGCGGCGCTGCGCAAGGAGTTGGAGGACCTGCTGCGGGAGATCGTCGAGGAGGGCGTGGCGCAGGGGCTGTTCGAGGTGGACCGGGCGCCGGACACCACCCGGGCGCTGCTGGGCATGTGCCAGGCGGTGACGGGCTGGTACCACGAGGGCGGTCCGCTGCCGCCGGCGGAGATCGCCGACCGCTACGCGGCGATCGCCCTGCGCACGGTGGGGGCGCGGGTGCGGCCGGCGCCGCGCGCCCGCACCGCACGGGCGGTGTGAGGCCCGGCGGAGGTGACGGCCGGTCAGAACACCAGGACCGGCTTGACCGCGGCGCCCGAGCGGGAGTCGGCCGCGGCCCGGTCGATGTCGGCGAAGGGGTAGGGCGTGACGATCTCCTCCAGCGGCAGGCGTCCGGCGGCCCGCAGCGCCAGCAGGCGCGGGATGAACTCCTGGGGGCGGGCGTCGCCCTCGACGCAGCCGCGCACGGTCTTGCCGCCCCACAGCAGGTCCTCGGCGTCCAGGGTCAGCCGCGGCTCGCCCAGGCCCACCAGGACCAGGGTGCCGGTGCGCGCCAGGGCCCGTACGGCCGGGGCGATCACATCGGGGCTGCCGGTGGTGTCCAGCGCGTGGGTGGCTCCCCCGCCGGTCAGGTCCCGTACGGCGGCGACGACGTCGCAGGCGGCCGGGTCGAGCGCCGCGGTCGCGCCCAGCCGCAGCGCCAGGGCGCGCCGGCCCGGTACCGGGTCGACGGCGACGATCGTGCCGGCGTCGGCGGCGCGCGCGGCCATCAGCGCGGCGCAGCCCACCGCGCCGGCGCCGTAGACCGCAAGGCGGGCACCGGGCGCCGGGCGCAGCACGTTGAGCACCGCGCCCGCGCCGGTCTGCACCCCGCAGCCCAGCGGCGCGGCGGTCACCAGGTCGGTGCCGGGGGCGACGACCACCGTGTTGCCGGCGGACGCGAGCACGTGGGTGGCGAAGCTGGACTGGCCGAAGAAGGCGCCCGCGACCGGGGTGCCGTCCTGGTGCAGCGTGGGGGTGCCGTCCGGGCGCGGGCCGGGCGCGTTGAGCCGGCCCAGGCGGGCGCAGTAGGCGGGGTGGCCGGCCCGGCAGGTGCCGCAGGCGCCGCAGTGCCGGTAGCTGAGCAGCACCCGGTCGCCGGGGTGGATGCCGGTGACGCCGGCGCCGGTCTCCTCGACGACGCCGGCGCCCTCGTGCCCGAGGACGTAGGGCCCCTTCGCCGGCGGCAGCAGGGCGCGGTAGTGCAGGTCGGTGCGGCAGATGCCGCTGGCCGCCATGCGGACGAGCACTTCGCCCTCGCGGGGCGCGTCGAGTGTGACGGTCTCGAGGGAGAACGGCTGCTCGGGGTGGCGGGAGAGTGCGGCGGTGATCTCCATGCGGGCTACTGCCTTCCTGGGGTGCCGTGCCGGGGTGGTCCGGCGCCTTGGGGCCGTCCTACGGTCCGGCGCGGCGCGTGCGCGGGCCGGGTGCCGGTCACCGTCCGCGCCCGAGGGCGGCGCGTCCGGCCCGGACCAGGGCCGGCGAAGCCGTCGCCGACGGTGACGCCCTTGAGGTGGCGGGCGTGCACGCCCTCGGCGATCACCGCGATCTTGAAGTGGGCCAGGGCCCGGTAGAAGGGCAGCGCGCTGAGGTCGCGGCCGCTGAACAGCGCGTACCGCTCGGCGAGTTCGTCCGGGCCGGGGAAGCCGGGGGCGGTGGCGGCGGGGGTGCCCAGGAGGGCGTCGACCGCCGGGTCGCGGTAGGCGAGGAAGGTGCCGAGGTCGGCGAGGGGGTCGCCGAGGGTGGACAGCTCCCAGTCCACGACGGCGCGCACCCGCCCGATGTCGGCCGGGGCGAGGATGGTGTTGTCGACGCGGAAGTCCCCGTGCACGATCGCCGCACCGCTCCCGTGCCGCCCCGCGGTGCCCGGTGCCTTGCCCACCGCTGTCACGGCGTGTGCTCCTTCGCGCGGATGCGGGGCCGTCCGTCGCGGTCCCGGTCGTCGCGGGACCGGTCGTCGCGGGACCGGTCGTCGCAGGCCCGGTCTTTGCGGGGCTGCCCGGCCGGGTGCTGGACGACGGCCGACGCCGCGAGCAGGCGGGCCGACTCGTCCTCGTCCACGCCCCAGTCGGCGAGGGCGGCACGGGAGTGCTGCCCCGGTACCGGGGGCGGCCCCTGGACGGCGCCGGGGGTGCGCCCGAAGCGCGGCGCCGCGGCGGGCTGCCGTACGCCGCCGGTCTCGGTGAAGGCCGCGCGCGCCGCGTTGTGCGGGTGCCGGTCTGCCTCCCAGGGGCTGAGCACCGGGGCCACGCAGGCGTCGGTGGAGGCGAACACCGCGGTCCACTCCGCGCGCGTGCGCGTGCCGAACGCCCGGGCCAGCCGCTGCTCCAGCTCCGGCCAGCGCTCCCGGTCGTACTGCGCGGGCAGGTCCGGCTCGCCGCGGAGTCCGAGTCCGGTGAGCAACTGGTCGTAGAAGCGCTCCTCCAGCGCGCCGACCGCCATGTACCCGCCGTCGGCCGTCTCGTACGTGCGGTAGAAGGGCGCGCCGCCGTCGAGGAGGTTCTCGCCGCGGCCGCCCGCCCAGCCGCCCGCGGCGTGCAGGCCGTGCAGCGCGGTGGTGAGCAGCGCGGCGCCGTCGACCATGGCCGCGTCGACGACCTGGCCGCGGCCCGAGCGCTCCCGTTCGTACAGCGCGGCGAGGATGCCGACGGCCAGCAGCATGCCGCCCCCGCCGAAGTCGGCGACCAGGTTCACCGGCGGCACCGGGGGCCGGTCGGGCGGGCCCATCAGGCCGAGGGCTCCGGAGACGGCGAGGTAGGTGATGTCGTGCCCGGCGCGCGGTGCGAGCGGCCCGTGCTGCCCCCAGCCGGTCATCCGCCCGTACACCAGGCGGGGGTTGGCGGCCCGGCAGTCCTCGGGGCCGATCCCGAGGCGTTCGGCGACCCCGGGGCGGAAGCCCTCCACCAGCACGTCCGCCCGCGCGGCCAGCCGCCGGACCAGCGCGGCGCCGTCGGGGTGCTTGAGGTCCGCGGCCAGGGAGCGGCGGCCGCGGGCCAGCAGGTCGGCGGAGGTGGACACCGCGGGGTCGACGTCGGCGGCGCGGTCGACCCGCAACACCTCCGCGCCCAGATCGGCCAGCAGGGTGCAGGCGAAGGGCGCCGGCGCCATGCTCGCGATCTCCAGGACGCGCAGCCCCGCCAGCGGGCCGGCGGCGGGCGCCGTCACGCGTCCGCCGTCCCGATGCGGCGCAGGGCGCGCCGGGCGATCGACCAGCGGTGGGTCTCGGAGGGGCCGTCGTAGATCGGGAACGGCCGCACCTCGCGCAGGTAGGCCGCCAGGGGCAGGTCCCCGGAGATGCCGAGCGCGCCGCACACCTGCACCGCGCGGTCGACGACCCGCCCCACCGCCTCGGCGGTGAAGGTCTTCGCCACGGACCACTCGTGCTTGCCGCCGCCCTGGTCGAGGTCCAGGCGGCCTGGCGCAGCAGCTCCTGCTCGGCCGGCAGGACCACCGCCCGGACGAAGTCGGCGGTGCGCTCGCGGAGTTCCACGAGATCGGGCTCAAAGGTGAAATCGATCGCCATACGGACCTCGCGGCTGTCGGAGGGGCGTCTACCTAACGCTCGTTCAGCTCGTTCAGACGCTAGAAGCCGCTGGGGCGAGCGGTCAATACGCCGAGGCCCGATCTCCCAGAAATCACGCGGGATATCACCGCAATACGGCTGATCGGCGCTCCGGATCTCCGCGCCGCGACCTGGTCGGTCGGCGAGCCCACCGTCCCGGACCTAGCGATCGTTAAGCCAGGTGCCCCCGGCAGGGGGCCGCCGTACCCGGTGCGGCGTCAGCCGGCGCGGACGCCGTCGATGAAGCGGGCGGCGAGGTCCAGCCGCTCGGCGAGGGTGGCCGGGGTCTGCTGGAAATCGATGAACAGCTCGTGGACACCGGCCTGTTCGGCGGCGCGCGCGTAGGCGACGTACTGGTTGAGGGTGCCCTGCGAGGGGACCTGGTCCGGGTCGGCGGGCGTGCGGGTCAATGTCGGGTTGATACGCAGCGCCATCCGCAGGCCGGCGCCGTCCCGCCCGGCCCGGTCCGCCTCGTCCAGGATGGCCGACCACTGCGCGGTAAGGCGGGGCAGCGGCATGCCCACCGGCAGCCAGCCGTCGGCACGGCGCGCGAGCCGGCGGATGCCGACGGGGCTGAACGCGGCCAGCAGGACCGGGGGCCGCGGGCGTTGGCGCGGGCGCAGTCCGACAACGGTCCCCGGCACGGTGAACAGCGGCCCGTCGTGGGCGAACTCGCCGCCGGCCCAGTAGGCGTCCAGGATGTCGAGCGTCTCGTCCAGCCGGGCGCCCCGGCCCCGCCAGGGCACGCCGACCGCGGTGTACTCCTCGGGCATCCAGCCCAGGCCCAGCCCGACGTCCAGCCGGCCGCCGCTGAGCAGGTCCAGGGTGGTCAGCGACCGGGCGAGCATGATCGGGGCGTGCCACAGCCCGTTGAGGGTGCTGGTGCCCAGGCGGACCCGGCCGGTGCGGGCGGCGGCGAGCGTCAGGCTCACCAGCGGGTCCATGAAGTTCTCGTAGGACCGCGGCATCACCGGGTCCTTGCCCGGGTAGGGCACGCTGGGCGTGCGGGGCGCGAGCACCCGGTCGCCCGTCCACAGCGAGTCGTACCCCAGCTCCTCGGCGGTACGGCTGACGGTGGTGATCGCCTCCGCGTGGGCGTCGGCGCCGAAGGTCGGGAGGGCCAGGCCCAGTCGCATGCGTGGTGCCCTTCGAGTCGGGGGTGGGCGAACATGTGCGGGAAGCGCTCCCCACACATGTTTCTCCCGGACGGCCGACAGCTCAAGGGCGTACTGGACACCCTCCACCAGGGGACGCCCGCACGCGTGCAACCGCCTTGAGGGTGACTCATCCACGACCACCTCCGGCCCGGTCCGGGGACGGGCGCCGGTGGTCAGTTCAGGGGCGCCGCGTCGCCGCGGGGGCCGTCGGGCGGCGAGGTGTCGGGGGGCGCGCCGCGTTCGAGGAAGCGGCGGAATCCGCGCCCGGCGAGGACCAGGAGGTGGCGTGAGGGGGTTCCGCCCGGGCCGCCGCTCCACGGCGGCTCGTGCCGGACGCCGGAGACACCGGCGCCGGGGGGTGCAGTCGGGTCACTCGGTGGTACGGCCGCGGGGGGCGGCACGAGTGCGGACATGCTGGTGGGGGTCCTTTGCTCGGCGGTGCGCGGGGCCCACCTGCGCGGGAGGGGTGACGCGCAGGTGGGCCGGTCCGGGCGGGCGGGCGGTGGGTGCGGGGAAAGGGTGGGGGTAGCGGGGGAAAGGGGGAACGCGGGGAAAGCCGTCGGCGAACGGCTTTCTCCGCACGGCCGCTTACGAGTCTGCCGAACGGGAAAGCCCGGCCCGCGCCGACACGTGCGAGATCCGTATACCTAGAATCGCGGGCGCTCCCCGCCGGATTCCCTCCTCGGTAGTCCAGGCGGCGCGGACCGGAACCGCCTCGGACGGTCCGCGGCGGGCCCGCATCGGCGCCATCAAGGCGACCGTTTTCGATCAGGGACGCTCGCCCGTCGGCGAATTGGCGCCATCTCCCCCGGCCCGGCAGCCGCACCCTCTAGCCTGGACCGAACGCAATGCGTCAGCGTCCGCGTACGCACCGCTTAAGGAGTACAGCAGCGTGAGCATGGCCACACGATTCGGCCAGATCCGGTCCGGGCTGCCGAGCGCGGTCACCTCCTTCGTCGGGCGGGACACCGAACTCGCCGACGTCCGGCGCCTGTTGGACGAGGTGCGGCTGGTCACCCTGATCGGCCCGGGCGGGGTCGGCAAGAGCCGGATCGCGCTGCGCGCGGCGGGCGACCGCTCCGGGGAGTACCCGGACGGCGTGTGCCTGGCGGAGCTGTCGGGCCTGCAGCAGGGCGAGCTGCTCCCGCAGACCCTGGCGGACCTGCTGGGCATCCGCGACCCGGGCGACCCGCTCGCGGCCGTCGTGGACCACCTGAGCACCCGCCGGATGCTGATGGTGCTGGACACCTGCGAGCACCTGGTCGACGAGTGCGCGCTGCTGGTCGACCTGATCCTGCGGGAGACCCCGCACGTCCAGGTGCTGGCCACCAGCCGCCAGCCGCTGGAGGTCCCCGGCGAGCACACCCTCACCGTCCCGCCGCTGGACGTGGAGTCCGGCGACGCGGCGCTGCTGTTCACCCAGCGGGCCGCGGCCATCGTCCCCGGTTTCCGGATCACCGACGACAACCGCGACGACGTCCAGGCGCTGTGCCGCCGGCTGGACGGCATCCCGCTGGCCATCGAGCTGGCGACGGTGCGGCTGCGCGCGATTCCGCTGGACCAGCTCGCCGCCCGGCTGGAGGACCGGTTCCGGGTGCTGACCGGCGGCCGCCGCACCGCGCTGCCGCGCCACCAGACGCTGCGCACCGCCATCGGCTGGAGCCACGAACTGTGCTCCCCCGAGGAGCGGTTGGTGTGGGCGCGGCTGTCGGTGTTCGCCGGCACCTTCGACCTTTCGGCCGCGGAGAAGGTGACCGCGGGCGGCGACATCTACCAGGAGGAGGTCATCGAGCTGCTGATCAGCCTGGTCGACAAGTCGATCGTGCTGCGGGTCGACGCCCCCTCGGGTGTCCGCTACCGGCTGCTGGACACGATGCGGGAGTACGGCGCGGAGTGGCTGGAGCGCACCGGCGAGCAGGAGGCCACCAGCAACCGGCACCTGGCCCACTACGCCGAGACGGCCGCGGCCTTCGAGCGCACCGCGTACACCGACCGCCAGGTCGACGAGGTGCAGCAGCTGGCCCGGGACTGGGCCAATGTGCGCACCGCGCTGGAGCGCGCGCACGGCGCCGGCCAGGGCGATCCGGTGGAGGCGCTGCGGCTGACGGTCCGGCTGGTCCCGTACTGGCTGTGCACGTCGCGCTTCAGCGAGGGCCGGCTGTGGTTGCAGCGCAGCCTGGAGCGGGTCGGCCGGCCGCTGCCGGAGCGGGCCGAGGCGCTCGCGCACCACGCCCACCTGTCGTTCGTGCAGGGCGACCGGCCCGCGGCGCAGGACGCGGTCCGGCAGGCGCTGGACCTGGCCGGCCGGCTCGGCGACGACCGGCTGCTGGGCTACGCGCACCAGGTCGCGGGCCTGGGCCACCTGCTGGCCGGCCAGGACGCGGAGGCCGACGGGCACTTCGCCCGCTCGCGGGAGCTGACGCTGCGCAGCGGGTACGAGCTGGGGATCGGTTTCGTGCACATGCACGACGCGATGATCGCCGCCTTCACCGGGGACTCCGAGCGGGCCATGGCCGCCGACCGGGCGTACCGCAAGGAGTTCGGGGCCAGCGGCGAGTCGTTCTTCCGGTCGTTCATCCAGGAGTTCATCGGGCTGGCGCTGTGGGTGCAGGGGCGGCCCGCGGAGTGCGGGCCGGTGATCCGCCGGGCGATCCGCCTCAAGGCCGAGCAGGACGAGGCCGACGGCATCGCGACCTGCCTGGAGGTGCTGGCGTGGGAGGCCGCGGCCGCCGGGCGCCCGGTGCGGGCGGCCTGGCTGCTGGGCGCGGCCGACGCCTACTTCCGGGCCGGCGACGTGATACTGATGTGGGGTCGGGAGAGCCTGGGCCGGGACCACCAGCGGATCGTCGCGCAGGTCACCGAGCAGCTCGGGCAGGCGCGGTTCAGCGAGCTGTTCCGCCAGGGCATGGAGCTGGACGACGAGCTGGCGGTGACGCTCGCCGCCGAGGACGCCGAGGAGCCGCTGCCGGAGCAGCCGGCCGGTCCGGGCGGGCCGGCCGGCGCGGACGCCCTCACCCGCCGCGAGCGGGAGATCGCCGAGCTGATCGGCACGGGCATGTCCAACCGCGAGATCGCCGAGCAGTTGGTCATCTCCAAGCGGACGGCCGACTCGCATGTGGAGCACATCCTCAACAAGCTGGGCTGTTCGCGCCGCGGCCAGATCGCCGCCTTCCTGGGCTCCGCGCCGGCCACCGCCGCCGCGCCGGCCGCCGAGGGCGCGCTCCCCCGCCCGCCGGCTCCGCGCACGCCCGCCGAGGAGTCCGACGCGTCCGCGGCCGGGGGCGGCGCCCGGTAGGGACCGTTCCGGTCCGGGCCGGGCCGCCCCGGGCGGTGCGAAGTGGGCCCGTTTCCCGCCTGCGGGGCCGGTTCCGTGCCTGGTCTGGGCGCGGGGCGTGGCCGATACTTGGCGCGTGACCGACACGGTGCGCACCAGCGAACTGCCCACGCCTGTACGGGAGTTACTGACCGGCCGGTTCGCCTGGTTCCTCGCGGGGCGGACGGTGGACCTGGCCGGCTCCTCGATGACCACGGTGGCGCTGTCGCTCGCCGTGCTCCAGGCCACCGGCAGCGCCTCGGACCTGGGCGTGGTCCTCGCGGCGAACATCGTGCCGAACCTGACGCTGCTGCTGGTGGGCGGCACCGTCGCGGACCGGATGCGCCGAAGACGGCTGCTGGTCGCCGCGAACCTGATCTCGGGCGCGCTGCTGGCGGGGATGGCCGCGCTGCTGCTCGCGGGCGCCTACCGCCTGCCCGCGCTCGCCCTGCTGTCCTTCGGCACCGGCGCCGTGTCCGCCTTCACCGCGCCGGCGCTGCGCGGGATCGTGCCCGAACTGGTGCCGCGCCACGACCTGTTCCGTGCGAACGCGCTGCTGGCCAGCAGCCAGAACACGGTACGGATCGTGGGGCCGGTCGTGGCGAGTGTGCTGGTGGCGACCGCGGGCGGCGGGTGGGCGCTGGCGGTGGACGGCCTGAGCTGCTGGCTGGCGGCGCTGGCCTTCCTGCGCCTGCCCGGCGGGAGCCGGCCGCCGGCCTCGGGGCAGCGGCTCCTGCGGGAACTCGCCGACGGCTGGGCGGTCTTCAGGTCGCTGCGCTGGGTGGTGCTGATGGCCATGTCCTTCGCGCTGGTCAACGCCTTCAACGTCGGCCCGTGGAACGTGCTGGGGCCCGAGGTGGTGATGGGGCAGGACGGCGCCGTGGGGTGGGGGGCGGTGCAGGCCGTGCGGGCGGCGGGGCTGCTGGTGATGAGCGTGGTGGCGGTCCGGCTGGTCTTCCGGCGGCCGCTGCGGGACGGCCGGATCTGGGGCGCGCTCGCCGGGCTGCCGCTGCTGGCGCTGGGGTGGTCCGGCACGGCGTGGGTGGTGGCGCCCGCGGCGTTCGTGGGCGGGCTGGGGTTCTCGGTGGCGGCGATCACCTGGGAGAGCACGTTGCAGGAGGCGGTGCCGCAGCAGAGCCTGTCCCGGGTCACCGCCTACGACGACCTGCTGTCCTTCCTGGCCATTCCGCTCTCGCAGCTCCTGGCGGGGCCGCTGGGCCGGGCGGCCGGGGCGAGGGAGGTCTGCACGCTGTGCGGGATCGGCTGCATCGCCTCCTGTCTCCTGCCGCTGCTGGACCGGCAGGTGCGCACCATGGAGTCGTGAGCGGTGCCGCGGTCGGTGCCGTGGGCGGTTGCGAAGATCGGCGGGCAGCCGTCAGGCTGGAGCGAGTTCGGTGCGGGAGACCGCCGCGGGCCTTCACCGCGGCGGCGCCGCCGACCAGCGAAGGGCCCGCAGATGGTGAAGTCCGGCAACCCCTGGGTGCTGGCGTTCGACGAGCCGCCCGCGCACGCGCCGGTGCGGCTGTTCTGCCTGCCGTACGCGGGCGGCAGCCCGCACGCGTTCGGTGCGTGGGCCGCCGCGCTCGCCCCGCACGTCGAGGTGCTCGCGATCGCGCCGCCCGGCCAGGGCCACCGCGTCTACGAGGAGCCGTACGAGCAGTGGCCGGCGCTGCGGGACGACGCGTTCGCCGCGCTCGCACCGCTGCTGGACCGGCCGCACGCGTTCTACGGGCACAGCCTCGGCGCGCGGCTGGGCTACGAACTGGCCCGGCTGGCGGCCGAGAAGTGCCCGGGGGCGACCCGGCGGCTGTTCGTCAGCGGGTGCCGCAGCCCCCGATGGCCGCAGCAGCGGCCGTATCTGCACGAGGAGCCGTACGACGGGTTCGTGGCGGGGCTGCGGGAGCTGGGCGGCACCCCGCAGGAGGTGCTGGACCACCCGGCCCTGATGCGGACGCTCTTCCCGTCGCTGCGCGCGCAGATCCGGCTCGCGGAGCTGTGGCAGGACGAGCACGACGGGCCGCTGCCCATGCCGGTCACCGCGATGTACGGGCGGCAGGACCGGACCGACGGCGAGGCCGCCATGCGCGGCTGGGCGCGGGTCGGCGGCCCGGGCAGCGAGGTGCTCGGCATGGACGGCGGGCACTTCTTCCTGGACACCGACCCGGCCAGTGTGCTGGCGGTCCTGGGGGCGCGGTTGCGCGAGGCGTGAGCCGGGGCCCGGCGCCCGGGTACGGGGTCGGCGCCGGTGATGACGCGTCAGGCACCGCCGCCGGTACGGCGGTTGCGCAGGCGGGGCACGAGGCGCAGGGCGGCTGCGGCGGCGAGTGCGGCCGCGGCCAGCATGCCCGCGATGAGGGCGGCCAGGTGCCCGCTGCTGCTGCCGGTCTTCGCGGTGTCCGCGGCGGCGACGTCGGTCGCGGTGTCCGGGCGCTGTCCCGGGCCGCTCGTGCCCGGGGCGGCGCCGGACGCGGTGGCGGACGGGGTGCCGGAGGCGGCGGCCGTACTGGCGCCGGTGCTGGGTGAGGTGCTGGGTGAGGTGCTGGGGGTCCGGGTCGCCGTGGCGGGGGCGGAGGTGCCGGGGTGCGCGGAGGCGCTGCTGCCGTGGCCGCCGGTGCCCGGGGCGGACGGGGAGCCGGGGGCGGCGGGCGGGGTGGTCTTCGTCGCGGACGGGGTGACGCGGAAGGCCGCCACGGTGCCGGACTGCCCGGCGTTCAGAGTGCAGGGCACGTCGACCTTGCCGACCGCAACGAGGTCGCCGCTTGCGTCCTCGGGGACCAGGTGCAGGGTGAAGTCGCCCGCGCTGACCGTGCCGTGGCCCGGTGCGGTGAAGCCGAGCGCGGGGGCGGTGCCGGTGGCGGGGATGGCGAAGGTGCCCGACGCGGGCACCGTGGTGGGCGTGATGGCCAGGTGGACGGACACGGTCCTGGTGCCCTGCGGCGCGGCGACGCTGGTCCGCGCGTCCACGCTGCCCTCGATGACGCGCACGCCGAGGACCTGGCGCAGCCCGGCGGTGAAGGCGCCGTCGACGTCGGCCGCGGCGTGTACGGCGAAGCGGGGGCTGGAGGTGCCGGCGGCGACCGACGACGGGAAGTCCGCCGAGATCCGCGCGGTGATCTGCTGACCCCCGATGTAGGGGAAGGTGCAGGTGTAGTGCAGGGTCGCGGCCACCGGTGCGGCGGCCGCGCTCCCGGCGCCCGGGCCGGCGACGGCGGCGCCGGCCGCGGTGAGCGCCGCGCCTGCCGCTAATCCGATCCGCCGCCGCGCACTGCCCGCGCCGTAGCTGGAATCCATGGGTCTGCCTCCTTATGAGACGCGTGGCCGTGGTCGTGTGCCTGCCCGGCGACCGGGGGTGGGCGGGTGATGGTCAGGCGCCCGGCGCCACCGCGGGTGCGGTGTCCGGCCGCGATGGGCGCCGCTTCCCATGGTGTTCCCGGAAGGCGTGGCCGAGCTGGCTCTGGATGCGGCTGTGGCGGAACTGGTACACCGCGCCGACCTGGCGCAGCACGCCGCGCCGGTGGGCGTCGTCCAGGAAGGAGACCAGCGCCCAGGGCAGCCGTCCGGTCAGCGGCAGCCAGATGCGGGTCAGCGCCACCCACTGGCCCCACGCCGTCATGCAGACCCCGTATCCGAGTCCGGCGCCGAAGGCGGCCTCCAGGCCGAAGACGACGCCGACCTCCAGTCCGCGTACCGGCCCGTCGACGATCCCGTTGAGCAGGCCGGCGGCGGGGCCGATGGCCAGCGCCCACACCAGCAGGTGGTAGGCGACGTTGCGGCGGTCGATGCCGAGCAGGTCGGCGGGGCTGACCACGGACTCGGGGCGGACCGGGGCTTCGAGCACCGCGGTCAGCGCGAACACCAGCCCGGCGCCCAGGCCGAGTTCGGCGATGAACACCACCCGGGCCAGTGCTCCCCCGCCCTGCCCGTCGTCCAGCCCGAGCGGCCCGACGAGGCCCTGGTCGATGAGTTCCAGCGCGGCGGCGACCGACAGTCCGCACAGCAGGCCGACCGCGACGCGGACCCGGACCCTGCGGCCGGTGCGCCGCAGCCGCCCGCCGCGCCGGCCCCACCCGGTGAACCTGATCCGCACCGGCGACGGTTTGAGGCCGTCGCGCGCGGTCGCGTACCAGTAGACCAGCCCGAACAGCACCGCGGCCGCGAGGCCGTGCAGCACCCCGACGGCCAGGCCGCGCAGCAGCGCGAACGCCGGGCCGTGGGAGGTCGCGACCAGGTCCACCGGGATGTTCCCGACACCGGCGGTCACCCCGAAGGCCGTGCCGGCCAGCAGTCCGACGATCACGGTCCGCGCCAGCCGGCTCATGCTGGTGCCCAGCTCCCACCACGCGATGTCCTGCCGCTCGCCGTCCAGGGCGGCCAGGTGGTGCGCGATGTAGCCCAACCAGCGCTGGGCGTCGGCCAGTTCCCATTGCCGCTCGGTGCCGCGGCGCGCCGCGGCCGGGCCGCCGGCGTCGGGGCGCTGCGGGGCGCGGCGCCGGTAGACGGTCGGTACGAAGCCGGCCAGCAGGTGGGCCTCGATCGCGGCGGCGTCGGGGAAGCGCGCGGTGTCGAGCAGTTCGGCCGGGTCGCGGTCGGGGTTGTCGCTGTACATCGTCCGCGCCAGCGCGGTCATCAGCGGGGTGCTCAGCGCCTCGGTCAGGTGGGCGCCGGCCGGGCCCGCGGCCCGCGCCCGGTCCAGCACGTCGTTCCAGCCCCGCGGGGCGGCGGGGTCGAGCGGTCCGGGCGGCACCGGCACGGTGCGGGGCAGGTAGTCGCGCAGGTCCGAGGGTTCCAGGTCGCACAGCTCGATGACGACGGCCGAGGCGAGGGGCGCGCGGGCCGCGGCCACCGCCCCGGCGAACTCGTCGCGGCGGCTGGTGAGCACCAGCGGCAGCACCGTGCGGTTCAGTTCCTGGAGTGCCTCGCCGCGCAGTTCCTCCGCGATCTCGTCGAAGCCGTCGAGCACCGGCAGGATCAGGTCGGCGTCGAAGAGGTCGGCGGCGAGCGGCTTGCCGCTGGGCAGCACCCGGGCCAGGTGCGGGTGGTCGCGGACCAGCCGGTCGACCAGCCAGTCCCGCAGGGCGATCGCGGTCGGGTCCCAGGAGCCGAGGCTGAAGATCACCGGCACCCGCTGGGCGTCCTCGCGCGTGTCCAGCAGGTCCAGGGCGAACCGCACCGCCAGGATCGACTTGCCCGAGCCGGCCCGGCCCAGCACCACCAGCCGCCCGGAGCCGATCCGCCGGTAGACGCCCGCGACCCGGCGCAGGTCGCCGCTGAGGTCGATGTCCGGCAGGACGTCGCCGGGGGCGGTGCCCTGCGCGTTCTCCGTCCGGTCGGCGAGGCCGGTCGCCACGTGGTGCCAGCGCACCGGCAGCGCGTAGGGGTGGTGCACCCGGCGCTGGGCCTCCTCCTCACGCCAGCGGCGCTTGCTCTCCCGGGCCAGCCCGTCCGCCTCGTCGGCCAGCGGGCCCGGCACCCGCGCCCCCGCGGGTGCGGCCTGCTGCGCCGGTACGGGCGGGGGTTCGTCGCCGGAGCCGATGGAGGCCGCCATCAGCCGGCGGCGGTCCTCGGGGCCGGCCTCCAGCGCGTCGGCGAGGCGGGCGAAGGTGCCGCTGCGGTGGTCGAAGGGCTTGTCGTTCTCGATCCGGCCGATGGTCCGCTCGCCCAGCCCGGCGCGCTCGGCCAGCTGGAACTGCGTCATCCCCGCCTGCTTGCGCAGCCGACGCACCAGCGCTCCGAGTGTCTCCGCCACCACGTCGCCCTTCGTCTCCCCCCGTGACCTGGCCCCGCGCTCCGGGACGGTGAGCCTACCCCGACCGCCGCCCACCCGGGAGCAGGCGTTCCGGCCGCCCGTCGAAAGGGTGAACGGCCCTGGTAGGTACGGGCGTTGGACCGGCCCGGGGCGCAGGTCGGGGGCGGCCGTCGGGGGCAGCGGTCGGGGACGGCGGTCAGGGGGACGGCGGAGCCGCCGGGCGGCTGTCGCGGGTCGCGTCGCGGCAGGAGACCCCGGTGCGCATGTTGCCGGTCGCGCCGCCGATCACCGCGTCGAGCCGGTCCCGGGTGCGCAGCAGGTCGGTGACGCGCCGGTCGACCTCGGCGCGCTCCTGGGCGAGGCGGCCGAGCAGTTCGGGGGTGGCGCGGCCGTCGACCACGCACGGCAGGAGTTCCAGGATGGTGCGGCTGGACAGCCCGGCGGCGTACAGCTCCTGGATCAGCCGGACCCGGTCGACGGCGCTGTCGGGGTAGTGGCGCTGGCCGCTGGGGCTGCGCTCGGCGGTGAGCAGCTGCTGCTCCTCGTAGTAGCGCAGCGCCCGGACGCTGACACCGGTCCGGGCGGCGAGGTCTCCGACACGCATGGCTGCTCCTTCCGCGGCCGCGGGCGCTCCGGCGGCTTGCCTCTCACGCCGACGTCAGGTTTTAGCGTAACCACGCCTCGCCGCATTCCGTGCGCGGCCGGGGTCCGCACCGAGGAAAGGCCCTCCCATGCCCACGTACGCCGCGACCGGTCTGACCGGTCCCGCCCTGGTCCCGACCGTGTCGGTCAGCCCCGTCGCGCTGCCCGCGCCGCACCGCGGCGCGGACCTGCCGGTCCGCGTCACCGCGCCGGTCACCGGCAGCGGCCTGCCGGTGGTGCTGTTCGCCCACGGCTTCGGCTCCGATCTCGACGGCTACGCGCCGCTGGCCGCCCACTGGGCCGCGGGCGGCTTCGTGGTGGTCCAGCCGACCCACCTGGACGCACGGCGGTTGGGACTGGCGCCGGACGACCCGCGCCGCCCGGGCCTCTGGCGGCAGCGCGTGCAGGACATGCGGGTGGTGCTCGACGCGCTCGGCACCCTGGAGGCGGCGGTGCCGGGCCTGATGGGGCGGATGGACCGCACCCGGATCGTGGCGGCCGGGCACTCCTTCGGCGGGCAGACCGCGGGCCTGCTCATGGGCCTGCGGGTGACCGACCCGCTGACCGGCGAGGTGCCGGACCTGTCCGACGCGCGGGTGACGGCCGGCATCCAGATCGCCACCGCCGGGCGCGGCGGCGACACGCTGACGCCCTACGCCCGCGAGCAGTTGCCGTGGCTGCGCGAGCAGGACTTCTCGGCGCTGGCCGCGCCCTCGCTGGTCGTCGCCGGCGACGCGGACGAGCTGCCGCTGTCCACCCTCGGCCCGGCCTGGACCACCGACCCGTACACGCTGGCCCCGGCCGGCCGCAGCCTGCTCACGGTGTACGGCGGCCGGCACTCGCTGGGCGGCATCTCCGGCTACGCGGCGGCCGAGACCACCGACGAGAACCCGGACCGGGTCGCGCTCGTGCAGCACGTCACCCTGGCCTACCTGCGGGAGGTGACCGGCGCCGGCCATGACGACTGGGCCGTGGCCCGGGCCGCCCTGGCCGGCGCGTCGCATCCGCTGGGCCGGCTGGAGTCCAAGTGACCCCGGGGCCGGCCCGACCGCCTCACTCCTCGACGGGGCCGAGGTCGGCGGACTCGCGCAGGGCGACGGTGGTCCGGGCGGCGGCGTGCAGTTCCAGCACCACGACCTCGTTGGCGCCCGCGCGCAGCACCGGCGCCGGCACGTAGAGGGTGGTCTGCGGGCCGCGGGACCAGAAGCGGCCGAGCGGGAAGCCGTTGACCCACGCGTTGCCCTTGGTCCAGCCGGCCAGGTCGAGGTGGGTGTCGGCGGGGGTCTCCACGTCGAACACGCCGCGGTGGAAGGCCGGGCCGACGACCGGGCCGACGGCGGCGGCGAACTCCAGGCGCTCCAGGTCGGCGGGGGTGAGCGGCAGCGGGCGGCTGGTCCAGCCGCGCAGTACCTCGCCGTCCAGCCGGACCTCGCCGAGCAGGCCCTTGCGGTCGTGCAGCGCCTGGCCGTAGTTGACCCGGCCCTGGTTCTCCACCAGCACCTCCAGGCGGGCGCCGGCCCGCGGCACCGTGAAGGCCAGGGCCGGTTCGTGGCCCTCGCGCTCCAGGACGCCGGCCGGCTGCCCGTCGACGAAGACCTGGGCGCGGTCGCGGACGGCGTCGAGCGTGAGCACCGCGGGGCCCGGCGCGGGCAGTTGCGCCTGGTAGAGCACGAAGCCGAAGTCCTGGCCGAGTTCCTCCATGGTCAGCGGGCGCGGGCCGGCCACCGCCTGGCCGAGCAGCGGCGCCTGCGCGAGCAGCGGGGCGGTGCGGTCCAGGGTGACGCCCAGGGCGCTGAGCTTCTTCGCCGGCTGCGGCGCCGGCTCGTCGGGGACGGGGGCGTGGCGGGCGATGACCTCGCGGAAGGCGGCGTACTTCGGCGTGGGGTCGCCCGCCTCGTCCAGCGGCGCGTCGTAGTCGTAGGAGGTGACGGTGGGCCGGTAGGTGTGCTTGTCGTTGGCGCCGTTGGTGAAGCCGAAGTTGGTGCCGCCGTGGAACATGTAGAGGTTCACCGAGGCGCCTGAGGCGAGGATCGCGTCGAGTTCCGCGGCGGCGCCGGCCGCGTCGCGTACGACGTGGACGCCGCCCCAGCGGTCGAACCAGCCGTTCCAGAACTCGGTGACCATCAGCGGGCCCTGGGGCTGGTGGGCGCGCAGCGCGGCCAGGCCGGTCGCGGCGCGGCTGCCGAGGTTGACGGTGGCGAGCACGCCGGGCAGGGCGCCGCGGGCGAGGTCGCCGGGCTGGTCGCAGGTGAACAGCGGCACGTCGATCCCGCCGGCCAGCAGCAGGTCGGCGATCCGGCGCAGGTGGCCGGTGTCGTCGCTGTAGGCGCCGTACTCGTTCTCGACCTGGACGGCGATGACCGGGCCGCCGCTGGTGGCCAGGTGGGGGGTGACGGCCGGCAGCAGCGCCTGGAAGAAGTGCTCGACGGCGGCCAGGTAGGCGGGGTCGTTGGTGCGCAGGCGGATGTCGGGCTCGGCCAGCAGCCAGGACGGCAGGCCGCCGCCCTCCCACTCGGCGCAGATGTACGGCCCGGGGCGCAGCAGGACGTGCAGGCCCTCGGCGGCGGCCAGGTCGAGGAAGCGGGGCAGGTCGAGGATGCCGGTCAGGTCCAGCTCGCCGCCCTTGCGGGGCTGGTGGAGGTTCCACGGCACATAGGTGTCGATGGTGTTCAGGCCCATCAGGCGGGCCTTGCGCAGCCGGTCCGCCCACTGCTCGGGGTGGACCCGGAAGTAGTGCAGGCCACCGGAGATGATGCGGAACGGTTCGCCGTCGAGGCGGAAGCCGTCGGGTTCGATCCGCAGTTCCTTGGGCATGGTGTCCTGCTCCTTCCGTGGAGCGTAGTCGAAGCAAGGGGGCGATGGTTGCGTAACCATCACCGGGGTGGGACAGGCCGGGCGCGCACGGGGGCCGGGCGGCGCCTGCTGGGGTTTCGGGGTGTTCGGGGCGGGTGCGGCTCAGCGGGCGCTGGGCGGCGGGGCGGTGCTGGCGCGGGTGACCAGCCGGGTCGGCACCAGCGTGGTGCCGGTGGCCTCCCGGTCGTCCCGTATCTGCTTCAGCAGCTCCTCCACGCAGCGCCGCCCGACCTCGGAGAAGTCCTGGTGGACGGTGGTGAGCGGGGGCAGGTAGGAGCCGGCCTCGGGCACGTCGTCGAAGCCGACGACGCTGATGTCCTCCGGCACCCGGCGGCCGTGCTCGTGCAGGGCGCGCAGGACGCCGAGGGCCATCTGGTCGTTGGAGACGAAGACGGCGGTGCAGTCCGGTTCCTGGGCGAGCTGGAGCCCGGCCTGGTAGCCGGAGTCGGCCGTCCAGTCGCCGCGCAGCGGCTCGGGCACCTGGCGGCGGCGGGACTCCAGGGCGGAGCGCCACGCCTCCACCCGGCGTTCGGCGGAGTAGGAGTAGGACGGGCCGGCGACGTGCCAGACGGTGTCGTGGCCGAGTTGCAGCAGGTGCTGGACGGCGGCCTGGGCGCCGCCGACCTGGTCGGTGTCGACGACCCGGTAGCGGTCGCCGGCGTTGGAGTCCGCGACGACGGCCAGCGCGCGCGGCGGCAGCGTCACCGTGGAGGCGTCCAGCAGGTGGGCCTCCATCAGCATGATGATGCCGTCGACGGCGAGTTCTCCCATCCGGGTGAACGCGCCGCGCACGCTGTCCTGGGTGGCGGCGGCGACCGGCAGGAGGGTGATGGCGTAGCCCTCGGCCGCCGCGGAGGTCGCGATGGCCTCCAGGGTGCGGGTGTTGCCGGTGGTGGAGATGTTGAACAGGATGACGCCGATGGTGTGGAACCGGCCGCTTTTGAGGGCGCGGGCAGCGGAGTTGGGCCGGTAGCCCAGCTCCTTCATCGCGGCCAGCACCTGCTCGCGGGTGGCGTCCACGACGCCGGGGGCGCCGTTGGACACCCGCGAGACGGTCTGCGCGGAGACCCCCGCGAGCCGGGCCACGTCCGCCATGGACGCGCTGCGGCGGCGCCGTCCGCCGGCCGCCGGCCCGGTCCGGAGCGGGGCGCTGCCGCCCTGCTCGGCTGTTTCGCTCTCGGTCACTTGCTGCCTGCACCTTCACCCGCTGGCCGGGCTCTTACGAATGGCCGATGTCACAGTCTACGGATGGCGCCGGCGCCCGGCCGGGGCGGCCGCCTTCGCGGGCCGCTCCGGCCGCTGCGGAGCCCGCCGTTCGGGCCGGGCTCCGCAGCGCCGCTGCCGACGTGACGTCACTTCACGGTGAAGCCCTGCTCCTTGCCGTAGGCGATGGACTTGTTCTGCCATGCCTCGAGCGCGGACTTCAGCGGGGTGCCGGAGGTGTACGCCTTGCCGACGGAGTCGTTGAAGACGGAGTTGGCGTAGACCTGGTAGGGCAGGTAGGTCCAGCCGGACACCACGTTCTTCGCGGACTGGGCGAAGATCTTGTTCGCCTGCTGGCCGCCGAAGTACGGGAACTTCTGGTCCTGGAAGGACGCGGAGTTCAGGTCCGCGGTGGTGGCCGGGAAGGCGCCGGCGTCGATGCGGGTCTTCACCCCGGCGCCCTGGTTGGCGTACTGCAGGAAGGCGTAGGCCAGGTCCTTCTTGGTGCCGGCCTTCATCACCGCGAGCGAGCTGCCGCCGTTCTCCGCGCTGGCGTTGGCGCCGGACTGCCACTGCGGCAGCGCGGCGACCCGCCAGTCACCCGCGGCGTCCTTGACGCCGGAGGCGAAGTTGGCCGGCATCCAGGCGCCGGTCGCCAGGGTGGCGATGGTGCCGTCGCCCAGGCCCTTGTACCACTGGTCGGTCCAGCCGGTGGTGGGGGCGAGCAGGTGCTCGGAGATCAGCTGCTGCCACACCTTGGTGTAGGTGGCGGTGCCGGAGTCCTTGGAGAAGTCGACCGACACGTTGCTGCCGTCGACGGTGTACGGCTTGCCGCCGGCCTGCCAGATGAGGCTGGTGGTCTCGCCGGCGTCACCGGTGTCGTTGGCGATGTACGCCTTCGGGTTGGCCTTGTGCAGCTTGCGCGCGTCGTCGAGGTACTGCTGCCAGGTGGTGGGCACCGGCAGGTCGTACTTGTCGAAGACCTTCTTGTTGTAGAACAGCGCCATCGGGCCGGAGTCCATCGGCAGCGCGTAGACGCCGCCGTCTACGTTGACCGAGTTCCACGGGCCGGTGGAGTAGGTGCTCTTGAGGTCCTTCGCACCGTAGCTGCTCAGGTCGGTGAGGGACTTCGACAGCGCGAACTGGCCGAGCGCGTAGTACTCGATCTGCGCGACGTCCGGGACGCCCTTGCCGGCCTCCACCGCGTTCTGCAGCGCGGTGTACTGGTCGTTGCCGGTACCGGCGTTGACCAGGTTGACGTGGACCTTGGGGTACTTCTTCTCGAAGTCGGTGACGACCTGCTTCAAGGTGGGCTCCCAGGCCCAGACCGTGATCGTCCCTCCCTTGGCCAGCGCGGACTTCACGTCCGAGGCGGACGTCTTGCCGCCGGACGAGCTGGAGCCGGACGAGCCGCAGGCGGCCAGGCCGACGGAGGCGGCGCAGACCAGGGCCACCGCCCCGGCGTAGCGGGAGAGCTTGGTTCTCATTGTTGTCACTCCGTTGTGCGTGATGAGGGTGCTGAGGCGTGCGGACGTGCTGGTCCTGGGGTGACCCGGGCGGGTCACTCCTTGACGCTTCCGGCGGCCAGGCCGGACTGCCAGTACCGCTGGAGGAGGAGGAAGGCCGCGATGAGCGGGATGATCGTCAGCAGCGAGCCGGTGATCACCAGGTTGAAGACGGGCTGGCCGCCGGCGGTGGCGGCCTGCGCGTTCCAGGCGTTGAGGCCGATGGTCAGCGGGTACCAGTGCGGGTTCTTGATCATGATCAGCGGCAGGAAGTAGTTGTTCCACGTCGCGACCACGGTGAACAGCAGCACCGTGACGATGCCGGGGGCCAGCAGCGGCAGGGCGATCCGGAAGAAGGTGCGGATCTCGCCCGAGCCGTCCATGCGGGCGGCCTCCAGCAGCTCGTCGGGGATCGCCTCGGAGGCGAACACCCACATCAGGTACAGGCCGAACGGCGAGATCAGCGACGGGATGATCACCGCCCAGGGGGTGTCGGTCAGCCCGAGCTTGCTGAACATCAGGAAGGTGGGGACGGCCAGCGCCGCACCGGGCACGGCGACCGCGCCGATGACGACGGCGAAGACCGCGCGCTTGCCGGTGAAGTCGAACTTCGCCAGGCCGTACCCGCCGAGTACCGCGAGGAACGTCGCGCCGCCCGCGCCGACCACCACGTACAGCAGGGTGTTCAGCAGCCAGCGGACGAAGATGTGGTGGTCGTAGGTGAGCGTCTGGTGGATGTTGTCCCACAGCGCGAAGTGGCCGCTGAACCACAGGCCGAAGGAGCTCATCAGCTTCGGCTGGGTCTTGCTGGCGTTGATGACCAGCCAGGCCAGCGGGACCAGCGTGTACAGCACCACCAGGGAGGTGAGCACCGTCATCAGCACGCTGCGCCGGGGCTTGTCGGAGGAGTAGCCGCGCCGCTTGGGGCGGGGTCGCACGCGCAGCGGGACCGGCTGGTCGCGGCGGGCGGGGGCGGTGTCGGCGGCCACGGTTCAGTTCTCCTTGCGCATGCCGCGCAGCTGCACGGCGTAGGCGACGATCATGGTGACGATCCCCATGAGGATCGCGACCGTGGCGGCGTAGTTGTGCTGGCGGCCGCCGAAGGACAGCGAGTACGTGTAGAGGTTCGGCGTGAAGAACGTGGTGATCGCGTTCGGCGCCAGGCTCTTGAGGATGCTCGGCTCGTTGAACAGCTGGAAGCTGCCGATGATCGAGAAGACGGTCGCGATCACCAGGGCGCCGCGGATCGCCGGGATCTTGATCGAGCGGATGACCCGCCACTGGCCGGCGCCGTCGATCGCGGCGGCCTCGTACAGGGAGGAGGGGACCACCCGCAGGGCCGCGTAGAAGATCAGCATGTTGTAGCCGACGAACTCCCACGTGACGATGTTGCCGATGCTCAGCAGCACCCAGTGCGGGCCGAGCGGGTCGGGGATCGAGGTGTGCAGGTGGTCGTTGATGCTCTGCACCAGGCCGAACTGCTTGCCGTACATGAAGCCCCACATCAAGGTGGCGACCACGGCCGGCACCGCGTAGGGCAGGAAGATCGAGATCCGGAAGAAGTTCTTGCCGTACAGCCGGCCGCTGTCCAGCGCCAGCGCCACCAGCAGGGCGATGCCGAGCATGATCGGCACCTGGACGACCAGGAACAGGCCCACCCGGCCCAGGCCCGACCAGAACTCGTGGTCGTGCAGCGCCTGGGTGTAGTTGTCCAGGCCGACGAAGTGGTTGCCGCCGATCAACTGGTTGCGGTACAGGCTCAGGTAGATCGAGTAGGCGATCGGGGCGAGGAAGACCAGCGCGAACACCGCGACGAACGGGGCCACGAAGCCCCAGCCGATCCAGCGCCTGCTGCGCGCCGGCCCCCGGGGGCGAGAACGCGCGGGCGCCGGGCCGCTCCGCGCCGTTGCGGGTGCACTACTGGCCATGTCGAAATCCCCTGACGTCTTAGCAGACGATCGTGTCCGTCGTCGCACGCCGATGGTTACGCAACCATTGCGCATCTGGCAACCCTTGGCCGGCATGAAATTTTCCACATTCGCTCCAAAGCGGACAAAATCTCGTGCGTTTTGCTCGTCGGGGGCGCCTCGGCACTCCCCCGAGGCGCCACCAGGCCCTCTTGACAAGGGGCTTCACCGGCGGTCCGAGCCCATCCGGGGCGCCGGGCGCGGCCCGGGTCCGCCATCGTCCTTGGGGTGTCGCGCGGCGGTGGAAGCGGCAACGTCCGAGGTCACAGGGTGCGGGGCCGCGCGGTCGGGCTCGGGGGCGCATGCGGCCCGGCCGTGATGGTTGCGTGATCATCGTGGAATGGCGGCAGCGGCGAGCCCGGGCGAATGTCCGTTATATGACCGTGATAGAGCGGTGATATGACGGCGATACGACCTCGGCCGGGCGCAGGGGGCGCCGCCGGAAGCGCGTTCCCGGGGCAGCACAAAGGCCCGACCGCTCCCCCGATCACCGCCCTGACGAGGGGCGTTGCCTCACCCGGCGGCCGGAGCCGGGGTGAAGTCGGGGATGCGGTCGAGCCGTTGACCAGAGGTGTTTACGCAATCATCCCTATTGCGGCCGCCGCGTCAGGTGCGGGCCGCGAGGATCGGTTCGCTGTACCTCAGTTGATGCTGTTCATCGGCGGAATCGGCGTCTGCGTGTGGTTGTACGGCAGAAGTGCGTCCCGGTCGGGCGCACCCCGCCGGTGGGCGTCCGGGTCGTCGTACTTCGCCATCCGCCGCCGCTGCGACATCATGTCCAGCACCCGGCTGCCCTTCCGCGCGAGCCACTCCTTCATGGTCCCCCCCGTTTCCTCGATGTGCCGATCACCCGCGTCATACCCGCCGCCGGCCCCGGCAACCCTGCGCGGCCGCCCTCATGCGCGGGGCCTGGTCGCGAAGACCCAGCGGTTGCCCTCCAGCGCGTCGTTGGACTCGGGGAGCGGTCCGCGGCCGTGCTCGCGGGTGAACTCGAACGGGGTGCGGACCGAGGTGTGCCAGCCCCGGGCCGCGAGCGCGCCGGCGGAGTCGGGGCGCTGCTCGCGGGCGAAGAGGCCGAGCAGGTCGATACCGATCTGCCGGTGGGTGGCGACGTAGAGCGGGCTGGTGCGGTACTCCAGCAGGTCCGGTTCGAGCTTGACCTCGAAGGCGAGCGCGCTGCCGGGGGCGGTCAGGTGGTCCACGGTCTCGATCAGGGCGGTCTCGGCTGCGCCGGGCAGGTAGAACAGCAGCCCTTCGGCGAGGAAGGCGCTGGGGGCGGCGGGGTCGAAGCCCGCGGCGGTCAGCGCGCCGGCCCAGTCGCCGCGCAGGTCCGCCGGGACGGGGACGCGGGCGGCCCGCGGGGTGGCGGCGAGCCCCGCGAGCACCTCGTGCTTGAACGCGAGGACGCCCTCCCGGTCGAGTTCGTAGACGGTGCAGCCCTCCGGCCAGTCGAGCCGGTAGGCGCGCGAGTCCAGCCCGGCGCCGAGCAGCACCACCTGCCGGGCGCCGCCGGCGTGCACCGAGCTGAGCAGGAAGTCGTCCAGGACCCGGGTGCGCAGCCCGAAGTAGCGGGCGAACCGGCCCCACAGCGGGTCGGCGTCGCCGTCGGGCACCTCACCGATGCGCAGCGGCCAGTCCGCGCAGGCGGGTGCGGCGCGCACGAAGTACTCGGCGAAGACGTCCTGGGCGAGGCTGTCGCGGCGGTGGGTCTCGATCGCGCGGGAGGCGGCGACCAGGAGCGCGGTGCGGCCGACGCCTCCCTCGACGTCTCCCCCGGCGCTGTGCCGGAGTGCGGTGCTGGCCATATGGGTGCTCCTTGGGGTGAGCGGACGGGTGGGCGGCGGTGCGGGCGGGGCGTACGGCGGCGGGCGCCGGGCGCGTACGGTTCAGCGGCCGCGGCCCTCCGGGATCAGCACGGGCTTGACCACGCGCCCCGCGTCGCAGTCGCGTTCGGCGTCGTTGACCGCGGCGAGCGGGTAGCGGCGGATGAGCCGGTCGAAGGGGAAGCGGCCGGCGCGCCACAGCCCGATCAGCCGCGGGATGAGCACCCCGGGCACCGCGTCGCCCTCGCAGATGTGGGAGATCCGCCGGCCGCGGTCCAGCGCGCCCACCTCCAGCGGCAGGGTGCGGTGCAGCCGTGCCACCAGCCCGAGGTGGCCGGTCGGGCGCAGTGCCCACAGCGCGTTGTTGATCAGCCGGGCCGAGGCGGTGGTGTCCAGGGCGCAGCTCGCGCCGCCGCCGGTCAGCCGCCGGATGCGCCCGGCCAGGTCGGAGGCGGTGGCGGGCAGCGCGGTCGCGCCCAACTGCTCGGCGAGCGCGAGCCGTTCGGGGTGCCGGTCGACGGCGACCACATCCGCCCCTGCGGCGACCGCGGCCATCACCGCGGCCAGGCCGACCGCGCCCGCGCCGAGTACCGCGACGCTGTCGCCGGGTCCGGCCCGGAAGGTGTGGAAGACCGCGCCCGCGCCGGTGAGGAAGCCGCAGCCGAGCGGCCCGAGCAGTTCGACCGGCAGCGCGGGGTCGACGCGTACCGCGTTGCGGGCGGCGACCACCGCGTACTCGGCGAACGCGGACTGGCCGAACCAGCGGGGGGCGAGCGTGCCGCCGGCGGCGTCGGTGAAGCGCGTCGCGTGCTCGCGGCGGCCGCCGAAGAGGTTGAGCGCGGCGAAGGAGTCGCAGTAGGCCGGCGCGCCGCCGGCGCAACTGCGGCACCGGCCGCAGGAGTCGAAGCTGAGCACCACGTGGTCGCCGGGGTCCAGCCCGGTGTCGGGGCCGCCGGTCTCCACCACGACCCCGGCGCCTTCGTGGCCGAGCACGGCCGGCAGCGGCGAGCGGCCGGCCGATCCGCGCACGGCCAGATCGGTGCGGCACATCCCGCACCCGGCGATCCGGACCAGGACCTCGCCGTCGGCGGGCCCGGACCGCAGCACCACCTCCTCCACGGCGAACCGGCTCTCGTACGAGCGCAGTACCGCGGCGTCGAACGTCAGCGCCACGCGGTCACCCCTCCCGCGCCGGGCGGTGCACGACGAACGGCTGGAGGTTGCCGTACAGCCCCCAGGGGCCGCCGGCCACCCCGACGCCGCTGTCCTTGGTGCCGGCGAACGGCTGGGCCAGGGACAGTTCGGCGTGGTGGTTGATCCAGGCGGTGCCGCACTCCAGCCGCTCGGCGACCTGCTCGGCGCGGTCGGTGTCGGTGCCCCACACCGAGCCGCCGAGGCCGTACCCGGTGGCGTTGGCGGCCTCGACCGCCTCGTCCAGGTCGCGGTAGGCCAGCACCGGCAGCACCGGGCCGAACTGCTCCCCGGTCACCACCGGGCTGTCCGGCGGCACGTCGGCCAGGACCGTCGGGGCGTGGAACCAGCCCGGCCGGTCCAAGGGCCGCCCGCCGGCCGCCACCCTGGCGCCATCGGCGAGCGCCCGGGCGGTGACCTGGTGGACGTGCGCCAGTTGCGCGGCGTTGTTCAGCGGTCCCAGCCGCACCGCGGGGTCGAGCCCGCTGCCGACGACGGCGGTACGGGCCCGCTCGGCGAGCGCGTCGACCACGCGGGGGTAGAGGCGGGCGGGGGCGTAGACGCGTTTGACGGCCATGCAGACCTGGCCGCAGTTGCGGAAGGCTGCCCAGAACAGCCGGTCGGCGATCGCGTCGACGTCCGCGTCGTCCAGCACGATCGCGGCGTCGTTGCCGCCGAGTTCCAGGGTGACCCGGGCCAGTGATCCCGCCGCGCCCGCGGCCACCTCCCGGCCGGTGGCGACCGAGCCGGTGAACGTGACGTGGCGGATGCCCTGGTGGGCGGCGAGCCGCGCGCCGAGCGGCTCGCGTCCGGTGACGACGGTGAGCACGTCCGGCGGCAGCACGCCGTCGAGCACGCTCGCCAGCAGCCGGGTCGAAAGCGGCGTGTACGGGGAGGGTTTGAGGATGACGGTGTTGCCCGCGGCGAGCGCGGGCGCGAGTTTCGCCGCGGCCAGCTGGATCGGGAAGTTCCACGGGACGATCGCGGCGACCGGCCCGAGCGGGCGCCACCGGAGCTGGCTGCGCACCGGGCGCCCGTCGCTGATCGGCTGCGGCTGGGGGGCGAGTTCGGCGAAGTAGCGCAGCCGCGCCACGGTGCGGGTGACCTCCGCGTACGCCTCCGCGAGCGGCTTGCCCTGCTCGCGGGTGAGCAGCGGGGCGAGGTCGGCGGCGGCCCCCTGCACCGCGTCGGCCGCGGCGCGCAGGGCCTGCGCGCGGGCGGCGGCGTCGGCCCGCCAGCCGGGCCAGGCCGCCCTGGACCGGGCCACGATCCGGTCCAGTTCCGCCGGGTGCTGGTCGGGCGCGTGGTCGAACACCTCTCCGGTCGCGGGGTCGTGGACGGCGAGGGTGCGGGGCCGCCGGGCGCGGGCCGCCAAGGGGAGTCCGTCTCCCGGCCCTGCGCCGGTACGGGCACCGGCCGCCGCAGCGGCCGCCGGTTCGGATGCGGCGCAGGAGCAGGGTCCGGACGCGGATGCGGAGCCGGCGGAGACGCCGGACCCGGGCTCACCACCGGTCCCCGCCCCGGGACCGCCTTGGACCGTCGCCCCACCATGGGCGCCGGTTGCGCGGAAGGCCTCGACTGCGGGCTCGGGGTGGACCTCGGGACCGGATTCGGCGCGAACCGCGGGCGCCGCCCCGGTCCCCGCCACGGGATCGGGTGCGGGCTCGGGGCCGGGACCGATTGCGCGGAAGGCTTCGGCTGCGGGCTCGGGGTGGGCCCCGGCACCGGGTTCGGCGCGAGCCGCGGGCGCCGCCCCGGTCCCCGCCCCGGGCTCGGGGCCGGGAGCGGGTGCGGCGGGGAGCAGGGTCGCCTCGTCGGGCGGGTGCGTCGCCATGGGCGCGGTCAGCTCGCCGCGGCGGCGGTGGTGGCGTGCTCGCGGGCGTGCCGGTTCATCTCGGCGCGGAAGGAGGCCACCAGGCGGGGCTGAATCCTTCCCGTGTTGCGGTCGCCGCCCTCGCACACGGCGCCGCGCACCCCGACGATGTCGGTGCCGATGCGGGTGAGGGCGCCGAGGTCGCCGGCCTTGACGCTGCCGGCGAGGGCGGCGAGCAGTCCGGCGTCGTGGGAGCGGCGGACGAACTCGGCGCAGGCTTCGTGCGGCAGGTGGTCGAACAGGCCGCGGCCGTCCTTGATCGCGGTGTCGAGCATGGCCGCGTCGCAGCCGGCGCGCCGGGCGACGTCGGGCAGCGCGAGCGGGTTGACGCAGCCGATCCGGTGGGCGTCGGCGTATCCGGAGGCGACCACGAGCGCGTCGGGGCGGTACTCCTTGACCGCGCGGACCACGCCGCTCATCACGTCGACGGCCTGCTCGGGCGTGGTGCAGCCGAAGAGGCCGACCTTGATGTAGGAGGCGCCGGAGACGACCGCGCCGAGTGCGGCCTGTGCGACGGTGCCGGGCTTGTAGGGCACGTCGCCCACGGTCGCGGAGACCGGCTTGTCGGCAGGCACGGCCTCGCGGATCTCCCGGATCACCCACGGGTAGTTCGCGCCGAGCGATCCCTCGTCGGGCTTCTTCACGTCGACGATGTCGAGGTGTTCGGCGGCCCTGGCGCAGTCGAGGGCCTCCTCGACGCTGTCCGGGGAGATGAGCAGCAGCAACGCGGACTCCTTGGCTCGCAGCGGTCATCCGCCGCGCAGCTGTCCGGCGCGGCCTGCTCATCATCACCGCGCCCCGGCCCGCTCCGGCAGAGCGCTCGGCACCTGTACGGGTCACTGCCCCGGCGGGCCCGCGCCCCCCGAACGCGCCGCCCACGCCGCCGGTCCGCGACCCGCCGCGCCACGCCCGGGGCTGGTCAGGGCGGGTGGGCGGGCCGATGTTTCAGCCTCAGCCGAGTTCGGCGGTCGCGGCCCGCAGGTCCTCCAGTGCGGCGAGCGCGTAGGGCGCGAGTTCGGCCGCGTCGTCCTCGCGGCCGGTCTCCGACCAGCGGGCGTAGCCGCGCTTGAAGGCGAGGATGCCGACCTCGGCGGCGAGTTGGGCGGTGGTGTCGGGTATGCCGCGCCCGCGCAGCGCGGTGGCCATGGCGGCGGCCAGGCCGACGCTCTTGAGGGCGTCGCGCTCCTGGAGCTCGGTGCTGGCCGCGACGGCGGCCTTGATCCGGGGGCCGAGGTCGCGGTTGGCCGGTCCCATGGCGTCCGAGGCGCGGGCCAGGCCCGCGGCCACCGCCTGGAGCGGGGTGGCGTCGGCGGGGGCGTCGGTGATGCCGTCGGCCAGCAGCCGGCTGAGGGTCTCCTGCCCGGCGACCAGCAGTTCGCGCTTGTCGGCGAAGTGCCGGAAGAAGGTGCTCTTGGTGACGCCGGCGCGCTCGGCGATCTGCGCCACCGTCGTCGCGTCGTAGCCCTGCTCGCTGAACAGGTCCACGGCCGCGACGACGAGTCGCTGGGTCGCACCTGGTTGCCATCTAGCCATGACACCAGGATAAGGCGATGGGACTGTTGTCCCATCACGGTGTATCGTCGATGACGGGACAACGGTCCCATCACTTTGAGGGAGAGTTCATGCACGTCTTCGTCACCGGCGGCACCGGAACCATCGGCTCCGCCGTCGTCGCCGAACTGCTCGACCACGGGCACAGCGTCCTCGCGCTGGCCCGCTCCGACGCCTCCGCGCGCACCCTCCAGGACGCCGGCGCCTCGGTGCTGCGCGGGGAGCTGGCGGACCTCGACACCCTGCGCTCGGGCGCCGCGCAGTCGGAGGGGGTGATCAGCCTCGCCTTCGGGCGCGACTACGCCAGCCCCGAGGCGCTCACCCGCGGCATCGCCGAGGAGAGCGCCGCGGTGGCCGCGCTCGGGCAGGAGCTCCTCGGCAGCGACCGCCCGATCGTGGTGGTCTCGGGCACGCCGCTGGCCGCGGGGCGCCCTGCCACCGAGGCCGACCCGCTGCCGACCGACGGGCCGGTGGGCGGCCGCAGCCGCACCGTGAACGCGCTGCTCGGCCTGGCCGAAAGCGGCCTGCACAGCTCGGCGGTCCGCATGCCGCGCACGGTCCACAACAACGGCGCGGGCGGGTTCGCCGGGCTGCTGGTCCAGGCCGCCCGCCGCAGCGGCGTGGCCGGCTACCCCGGCGACGGCACCCAGCGCTGGCCGGCGGTGCACGCGCGCGACGCCGCCGCCCTGTTCCGGCTCGCCCTGGAGTCGGCGCCGCCCGGCACCGCCTGGCACGCGGTCGACGACGAGGGCGACGCCGTGCGGGACATCGCGGAGGTCATCGGCCGGCGCCTGGGGCTGCCGGTCCAGCCGGTGCCGCAGGAGACCTTCGGCCCGTTCGGCCCGATCTTCGCCGCCGACCAGCCGGCCTCCAGCGCCCACACCCGCCAGGTGTTGGGCTGGGAGCCGAAGCACCCGAACCTGCTGGCCGACCTGGAGAACATCCAGCCATAAGCCCCGCCCGCGCCCGCCCGGCCCGGTAGGCACCCCGGGCCGGGCGCCGCGCGCTACCCCTCGCCGCCGCGTGCGGCCAGGTACTCCGTCAGGCCCGCGCCGGTGAGCGGGTAGTAGTCAGACAGCCGCCCGCCCTCGTCGAGCCGGCGGCGGGCGAAGACCTCGCGGTCCTGGTGCGCGAGCGCGTCCTCCCCCAGCGGCACCGCGTTCGGCTGCGGCACCGCGACCGCCCCGTCCTCGTCGGCGACGATCACGTCCCCCGGGGTGACCAGCACCCCGCCCACGCCGACCGGCACATTGAACGCCGACGGGAACAGCTCCGTCTGCGAGGCGTAGTGCGGGGTCACCCCGGTGCACCACACGGGCACGCCCAGCGCGCGGATACGGGCCGCGTCGCGCACCCGCCCGTCCACCACGATCCCCGCGCCGCCGCGCAGCTTGAAGTAGCGCACCAGCATGTCGCCGAGGCAGCCGGTGAAGTGGCTGCCGTACGCGGACACGACCAGCACGTCGCCGGGCTGGATCGACTCCAGCACCCCCCACAGCGCGGTCTTGCGCTCGATGTCCTCCTGCTCCGCGCCGGAGAAGACGTCCTCGCGCTGCGGCAGGAACTGCAAGGTGACCGCGCCCCCGACGACCGTGACGTCCGGCTCGCGGTGCAGCGGCACCGGGCCGTCGATGAAGGTCCGCGTGATGCCGCTCTGGTGGAGCTTCGCGCAGGCGGTCGCGGCGCTCACCCCCTTCAGCGCCGTGAGCATCCGCTCGGTCGGCCGGACGTAGCTCGCGGTGTGCACCGGCGCCCGCATCGAGCCGTACGTCCGCATGTCCCCTGCTTCCGGCGCTCCCTGATCCCCTGTCGGGTTCATCCCGCCACGCCTTTCCGCGCACAGCTCTGCACGCAACCCTCAGTGACATTATCGCCTATCGATGGTAGATAACAGCCGACCGACAAGAGCTGTCAACCACGGCAGGAGACTTCAGTGCCCACGCCATCCATCGAGTGGTTCCGGGCCGCGCGCTTCGGACTCTTCGTCCATTTCGGGCTGTACAGCATGGCCGCCCGGCACGAGTGGGTGCGCAGCCGGGAGGCCATGTCCCAGCAGGCGTACGACCGCTACCTGGAGCACTTCGACCCGGACCTGTTCGACGCGGGCGAACTGGCGCGGGCCGCCCGCGAGGCCGGGATGCGGTACGCGGTGCTGACCACCAAGCACCACGACGGCTTCTGCCTGTTCGACTCCGCGCTCACGGACTACACCTCCGCGCGGGCGGTCGGCCGGGACCTGGTGGCCGAGTTCGCCGACGCGATGCGGGCCGAGGGGCTGCGGGTGGGCCTGTACCACTCGCTCCTCGACTGGCACCACGGCGACTTCCCCGTCGACCGGCACCACCCGCTGCGCGGCACGCCCGCCGAGCGCGAGCCCCGCGACCTGGCCCGCTACCGCACCTACCTGCACGGCCAGGTACGGGAGCTGCTGACCGGCTACGGCCCGATCGACCTGCTCTTCTTCGACTTCAGCTACCCCGGCATGGGGCCCGCCCAGTGGGGAGCCGAGGAACTGCTCGCCACCGTGCGGGAGTTGCAGCCGGGCATCGTGGTCAACGACCGGCTCGGCACCGGCGGCGACTACGTGACCCCCGAGCAGTACCAGCCGGACGCGCCGCTGGAGCGCGACGGCGTGCCGGTGATGTGGGAGGCGTGCCACACCCTCAACGGGTCGTGGGGGTACGACCGGGACAACCACGACTACAAGGACCCGGCGCTGCTGGTGCGGATGCTCGTGCAGTCGGTGGCGTGCGGCGGCAACATGCTGCTCAACGTCGGCCCGACCGGCCGCGGCGCACTGGACCCGCGGGCGCGGCGCACCCTGCGGGAGATCGCCGACTGGATGCGGCCGCACGCCCGGGCCGTGCACGGCGCGGGCCCGAGCGGGTACGAACCCCCGCCGGGCGCGCTGTACACCCGGGCCGGCGACCGCCTCTACCTGCACCTGCCGGTGTGGCCGCTCAAGCACGTCCATCTGCGCGGGCTGGCCGGGCGGGTGCGCTACGCGCAGTTCCTGCACGACGGCTCGGAGGTCCGCTTCCAGCAGCTGGACGGCGCCCAGCACGAGCACAACAACCTCGCCCCGCCCGGCCGCAGCGCCGACACGCTCACGCTGACCGTCCCGGTCACCCGTCCTGACGTGCTGCTTCCGGTGATCGAGCTGGTCATGACGGAGGAGTCGTGACCGCGGCGGAACGGCCGGGCGTCCTGCGGGCAAGCGCTTGCCGCACGACTCTTGAACATGCGCGGCACCGCACCTAGCATCAGTAATCGATAGACGATAATCCTCGGGAGTGAGGGTTCCTGCGGCCCCATCCGGGCCGTCGGGCCACCGCCTCCCGCGGGCGCGGCCTGGACCTGACCCCGGCGCCGCGCCCCGGGCAGCGGAACGTCATCCGGGTCCCGTATCCGGGTCTTCCGCCGTTTGTCGACCCGCCGACCTCGTGTGCCCGCGATCTCGGCCGTTCGTGATCCATGACTACGCAACGGAGCGTGTCCCGAAATGAGAAAGATCTGGCGCCGCACCTGCGCTCTCGCCGCGGCCCCTCTGGTAATGGCATCGGCCGCGGCCTGCGGCGGCAGCGGTTCCGGGAGTTCCGCCGACGGCACGACGCTGCGCGTCATCGTCAACATCACCCCCAACCTCACCGAGCAGTACTGGAACACGCTCTTCGACCGGTACGAGAAGGCGCACCCGGGTACGAAGGTGAAGCTGGAGCTGACCGGCACCATCTCCGCGAACGCCAAGCTCACCCAGGACCTGGCCGCGGGCGACCCACCGGACATCGCCCAGCAGATCACCCCGACCGCCGACGACGCGGACCTGTACACCGACCTCAGCGACCAGCCCTGGACCGCCAAGACCCCGCTCGCCGACCAGTACGCGATCGGCGGCAAGCGCTATGTGGTGGGCGTCGGCGAGCAGATCCAGTCGCTGGTCTTCTACAACAAGGCCGCTTTCACCAAGGCAGGCGTGGACGCGTCCGCCATCAAGACGATGGCGCAGTTCACCGCCGCCATGGGCCGGTTGAAGGCCGCCGGCTACACCCCGCTCCAGACCGCCGGGCAGTGGGTGACCGGCGCGCAGTTCTCGATGATGGCCGACGCCGGGGTGATGACCGCCGACCCCAACTGGACCGTCGAGCGCAAGGACAAGAAGGTCAGCTTCGCCGACAGCGGCTACACCGCCTACTTCCAGGACTACAAGAACTGGATCGACGCCGGGTACCTCAACAAGAGCGCGCTCGGACTGACGTACGCGGACGGCCAGACGGCGTTCCTGAACGGCAAGTCGGCGATGTACATCATGGGTTCGTACTTCGTGCCGGCCGCGGACCAGGCGAAGAAGAGCGACGGGATCGGCGTGTTCACGATGCCGACCGACGGCGCCTACCCCTCCGGCCAGTTCGGCAACATCTCCGACCCGTACGTGGTGGTCAACCGCTCCAAGCACAAGGCGGCGGCGATCGACTTCGTCAAGTGGCTGGTCACCGACCCGGCCGCGGTCAAGAGCCAGCTCGCGGCCGACGGCAACCTGCGGCAGGGCTTCACGTACCCGATGTCGAGCCTGGGCACGGCGGTCCAGCAGATCCTGGACAAGGCGCCGTCGGTGATCGTGAAGTCCGGTGAGCGCCAGCCGCTCAGCGGCTACAGCGACCAGCTCAACACGACGGTCCAGTCGCTGTTCTCGGGCAAGTCCGCGAAGAGCGCGGCGTCCGGATTGGACAAGTGGTGGAACTCGCAGAGCTGACCCGGCGGGGGCAGCGCTCCGGCGCGCCCCCCGCCCCCGACGCGCCGGCCCCGAAGGGACCGGGGACCAGCCGGCAGGCCGCCCGGCTGAAGGCGGCGGCGGTCTCGCTGGCCATGATCGGCCCGGCGGTGGTGCTGTACACGGTGCTCACCGTCGTGCCGGTCGGCGTGGCGGTCTATCTGAGCCTGACGAACTGGAACGGCTTCTCCTCGGCCGACTTCATCGGCCTGGACAACTACCGGCACCTGTTCGACGACCCCAACTCCACCCAGTCCTGGTACGTCACGGCGCTGATCGCCGCGGTCGGCACCGTCTTCGAGGTGGGGCTCGGCCTGGCCTACGCGCTGATCCTCAAGGGCCGCTCGCGCGGCAACTCCTTCTTCCGCGCGGTGGCGTACTTCCCGCACGTGATCAGCGCGCTGATCCTGGGCTACCTGTGGGCGGCGATCCTCGGCACCAACGGCGCCATCAACAACACGCTGGCGAAGTTCGGGTTCGGCCCGGTCGGGTTCCTCTTCGACGAGCACATGGCGCTGATGTCGCTGATCGGCGTCATCGTGTGGGCCGGCTTCGGCTTCAACGTGGTGCTGTTCGTGGCAGCGCTCCAGACGGTGCCCGCCGAGCTGCTGGAGGCCGCCGCGATCGACGGCGCGAACCGGCGGCAGACGAACCTGCGGGTGGTGGTGCCGATGATCGCGCCGGTGGTCACCATCGCCACCGTGCTGAACCTGGTGGGGCTGATCCGCGCCTACGACATCGTGGTCAGCCTGACCGGGGGCGGCCCGGCCGGCTCCACCCAGACGTTCTCGTATCTCATTCTGGCCCGCTCCTTCGAGGGCACCAAGGTCGGTTACGCGACTGCTCAGGCGGTGTTCCTGATGGTCGTCTCCGCCGTGCTGGCCCTCGTGGTGACGGCACTGCGCAACCGCCAAGACCAAGCAGCGACAGGTTAGGAGGCGGCGATGGCCGTGCTGGAGGCGGCGACCGAGGAAAGGCGCAAGGGCCGGCGGGGCGGGGGCGGCACGCTGTCCCTGGCGGAGCGGCGGGAGGCGCGCTCCCCGCTGCGGTGGGTGCTGCTGGGCCTGCTGTTCGTGGTGATGGTGGTGCCGCTGTACCTGCTGGTGGTCAACAGCTTCAAGTCGCAGGACGACATCCTGAACAACCCGTTCTCGCTGGTACCGGGCCGGCTGACGCTGTCCCACCTGTCGGCGGCGGTGCACAGCCCGCAGTACAACGTCATCGGCGGCTACGGCTTCACGCTGTTCCTGGTCGTGGCGGTGGACGTGCTGTGCATCGCGCTGGCCGGGCCGGCGGCGTACGCGATCGCCCGCAGCCTGAAGCGGCGCACCCAGCTGGTGCTGCTGTACTTCCTGGCGGGCACCTTCATCCCGGGGGCGGCGGTGATCATCCCGGTGATCTACGTGCTGCGCGACCTCGGGCTCGCCAACACCGTCACCGGGCTGGTCGCCCACGACGTGGCGTCCACGCTGCCGGTGAGCATCTTCCTGTTCGTCGGGTTCATCCGCACCATCCCGGTCGACATCGACCACGCGGCGACCATCGACGGCGCGGGCCGCTACCGCACGTTCTGGACGATCATCTTCCCGCTGATGCGCCCGGCGGTGGTGACCGTGCTGATCCTCAACTCCATCGGGATCTGGAACGACTTCATCAGTCCGCAGATCCTGCTCAGCCCGTCGTCGGGCCACTACACGGTGACGACGGCCATCTACGCGGGGATCAGCCAGTACTCGACCGACCTCACGAAGGTCTTCCCGAACCTGCTGCTCGCCGTGGCCCCCGTGGTCATCTTCTTCCTCTACATGCAGCGCCACATCATCAGCGGTCTCACGGTCGGCGCGGTCAAGGGATGACGCCGCCCGTCCGGTTCCCATCGGTCCCGTCAGGAGTAAGGACAATGGAGTGCTGAACATCCTGTACAGATCACGTATATCGGGCACGAGGGCCCGCCGGGGCCTGCTGTCCGCCGCGGCCGGCGCCATCGCGGTGCTGTCGATGGCCGCGGCGGCCTCGCCGGCCGCCGCCCAAGGCCACCGGCACGCGGCCGCCACCGGCCAGACCTACTACGTCGCGCCGTCGGGCAGCGACACCGCCGACGGGCTGGCCGCCGCCACCGCGTTCCAGCACATCCAGAAGTGCGCGGACGTGATGGTCGCCGGCGACACCTGCCTGATCGAGTCGGGCACCTACCGCGAGACGGTCACCCCGGCGCACTCGGGCAGCTCGGGGCTGCCGATCACCTACCGCGCGGCCCCCGGCGCCGACGTGACGATCAGCGGGACCTCCGCGCTGAGCGGCTGGAGCCAGGTGACGGGCGCGGATGTCACCGCCATCGCCCAGAGCGACCCCTACGCGCAGGACTCGCTGTTCAGTGACGCGGTCGCCGCGGGCCATGTGTGGAGCACCGACGTGGACCTGGGCAGCGACCCGACCACGGTGCAGGTCTTCACCGACCGGGCGATGGACATCGAGGCGCAGTGGCCCTACCCGGGCCTGGACCTGCTGAACCCGGCCATCGAGCACGCCGGCGCCGGCAGCGCGGACGCCACCATCGACGACGCCGCGCTGACCCGGCCGGCCGGCTACTGGAACGGCGGCCGGGCGCTGACCGGCTACTGGTACGTCTCGGCGACCTCCACGGTGGCCGCCTCGGACACCGGCTCGGTGACGCTGTCCGCGGCGCCGCCGTGCGTGCACAAGGTGGTGCCGACCGACACCCGCTACGCGCTGTCCGGGAAGATCGGCGAACTGGCCAACCCCGGCGAGTGGTTCTACGACCCGGCCGCGCACCGGCTGTACCTGTACAGCACCGACAGCCCCGCGCAGCACACGGTGGAGGCGAAGGCCCGGCAGCGCGCCTTCGACCTGACGAACGCGTCCTACACCTCGGTGGTGGGCCTGAACCTGTTCGCGTCCACCATCACCACGGGCTCGACCAGCACCCACGACACGCTGGACACGCTCACCGGCACCTACCTGTCGCACTACACCGACATCACGCAGGGCGCCACGGACTGCGGGTCCAGCGTGGACCGCGGGGTCGGTGACACCGGGATCGTGCTCAACGGCACGTACAACACGATCGTGAACAGCGACCTGTCGCTGAGCGCCGGCAACGGCATCGCGCTGGCCGGGCAGAACAACACCGCGACCGACAACATCATCCACGACGTGGACTACATGGGCACCTACGCGGCGGGCATCGCCGTGATGGGCAACTCCCAGACGGTGCTGAACAACACCATCTACCGGGTCGGCCGCAGCGGCATCAACCTCCAGTGGGGCACCACCAGCGGGCTGACCGCCGGCAAGGACCGGATCGCGTACAACGACATCTCGCAGTACGCCCGGCTGAGCCTGGACACCGCGGGCATCTACACCTGCTGCGGCGCGGACATGATGGGCACCTCGGTGGACCACAACCTGCTGCACGACGGCACCCCGACTCCGGGCGTCACCCCGTTCGCGGTCGCGGGCGTCTACGCCGACAACGGGCAGAGCGACCTGGTGATCGCCGACAACGTCGGCTGGAACAACCTCCAGGGCACGGTGATGCTCAACGGCCTGGGCTCCGGGTCGTACAACAACGGCGTGTACAACAACACCGGCGGCATGACGATGATGTACGTCAAGGGCACGGACCAGTCGACCGGGACGAAGATCTACAACAACATCGGCCCGATCACCGGCTCCGACGGCGCCACGGACGGCGGGCTGGTGATGTCGAACAACCTCGACACCGCCACGACCGACCCGCTCTTCGTGGACGCGGCCGACCACGACTACGAACTGACGGCCGCCTCGCCGGCCCGCAACGCGGCGATCCCGCTGGCGGGCGTCAACGACGGCTCGACCGACGCCGTCCCGAGCCTGGGCGCCTACCAGTACGGGGCGGCCAAGTGGACGGCGGGCGCGCGCCGTTAGCAGGTCGCGCGGCTGAATCGACCGTGCCCGGGCCGCACTTCCGGCCCGGGCACGGTCGTGCTGCGGGCTGCGGGCTGCGGGCTGCGGCTGCGGGCATGCGTCGGCCCCGGGGCGCGCGTGCTCCCCGGGGCCGAACGTGCTGCTCAGGCGCGGGACTTGGCCGCGGACCTGCCGGACTTGGCGCCCGCGGGCTTGGCGGGCTGCTTGGCCGCGCGGGCGTCGGGGACCGGGCCGCGCCCGGCGGCGTGGTCGGCGAACGCCTCGGCGGCCGCCTCCGCGTCGCCGGCACGCAGCAGGCCCACCAGCCGCCCGTGCTCGTCGGCCATCGCGTGCCAGTCGCCCTCGAAGAGCGGGTCGGCGATGGCCCGCAGGGTGCGCAGGCTGGGCTCGATGACCTCCCACATGCGGGCCAGGAACGGGTTTCCGGCGCTCTGGCTGATCAGCGTGTGGAACTCGATGTCGGCGTCGCGGAAGCGGCTGACGTCATTGGTGGCGACAGCGGCGTGCATCTGCTCGACCAGGGCGTCGAGCGCGGCGAGTTGCTCGGGTGTGACGTGCTGCGTGGCGAGCCGCGCGGCGAGCCGCTCCAGCGGTTCGCGGACCTGGCGGGCGTACTCCGCGTCCTGCGAGGAGATCTCGACGACGAAGTGGCCGCGGCGCGGCACGTGCATCAGCAGGCCCTCCCGGGCCAGCTGCTTGACCGCCTCGCGCACCGGCGCCTGGCTGACCCCGAGTCTGCGGGCGATCTCGGACTCGACCACCCGGTCGTTCGGCCCGAGTTCGCCGTCGACGATGGACTGGCGGAGCAGCCCGTAGACCTGGTCGGAGATCAGGGTCTTGCGGAACCGGTCCTTGTTGGTGGCCAGCGTGGAGACGAACTCAGCCGACGGGTTCGATGCCATGATTCCCAATCCTGCTTCGTGGGGGCGGGTCCGTCCAGGGTACGCGTTTTCATCGTCTATCGATGGAAAACCGCCCACTGCCGCGTAACCGCTGTGACACCCCGGAGCGATCGGCCCTCGCCGCACCGTGCGCGCGGCGGAGGGGCGCCGGGGTGTTCATCTATCGCCTATCGATCAGTCAAATCGAATCAGGGGCGCCGGGCACTGTCAACCGCCCAGCCCGTACACGCGTACGGCGGTGCCGTGCAGCACCTCGCGCCGCTCCCGCGCGGGCAGGTGGGCCAGCCCGGCGCGGGCGGCGGCCAGCGACTCCTGCCGGGTGCCGCGCGGCAGGCAGATCGGCCAGTCCGAGCCGACCAGGCAGCGCGCCGGGCCGACGGCGTCGACGACCTGCCGGACCAGGCGGGAGACGCGGTCGGCGGGCACGCCGTGCTGCTGGGTGAGCAGGCCGGAGATCTTGACGTGCACGCCCGGGTGCGCGGCGGCGTACGCCAGGTCCTCGTACCAGGGCCCCGGGTCGGCGTCGAGGTGCGGCGGGTTGCCGAGGTGGTCGACGACCACGGCGAGCCCGGGGTGGCGCGCGGCCGCCTCGGCGGCGGTGCGCAGCGCCCGCTCGCCCAGGTTGAGTTCGAGCACGACGCCGGCCTCGGCGAGCACCGGGAGGAGGGCGCGGGCCTGCGGCGGGGTGTCCGCCCAGCTCCGGCCGCCCATCCGCATGCCGCCCGGGCCGCTCGCGCCCCACTCCCCCAGCAGGGCGCGGAAGCGCTCGGGGCCGGCGCCGCCGTGCAGATGGAGGTTGCCGACGTAGCCGGCGACCAGGTCCGGGCGGGCGGTGCGCAGGGCGCGCAGGGCGTCGGTCTCCCCCGCGTCGCCGCGGGACGCCTCGACCAGCACGGTGCCCTGCACACCGGTGCCGGCGGCGGAGGCGGCCAGGTCGTCGGCGGTGAAGGGCCGGTGGTGCGGGGAGTCCGGCCGTATCCAGGGGAAGCCGCGGCGCGGGTCCCACAGGTGGGCGTGGCTGTCGATCATGGCGTGCTCCCTGGTCAGGCGGGTGGGCGGCGCTGCCGGCGGCCGGCGGTGGCAGCCCCCGAGGCGGTCTTCGCGGTGCCGCGGCGGCTCTTGACACGGCAGCCCCCGCAATGAAGTCTAGAAATCGGCTATCGATGAACGATTATGGGAGGTCGGGTGTACCCGATGCTCGGGGTTGAAGCAATCGACGGCGGGCCGGCCGCGCGGGCGGCGGGCCGATGACCGTACCCGGCGCCGCGCGCCAACCGGAGCTGACCGCCACCCGCCGCGTCACCGAGGTCCCCCGGTGGGCCGCGCTGGAGCGGGAGCTGTTCGCCGTGCAGGACAAGGCGTGGCGGGTCTTCGCCGACCGCTACACCGAGGGCGACGGCCGCCTGGTCTTCCGCGACTCGCTCGGCGAGGGCCTGGACGACCGGGACGGCGTGGACGACTTCTACGAGCCGTTCTTCAACTGGCCGACGCTGTACCTGCTCGGCGGCAGCAGCGACCTGCTGGCCGCCGCACGGCGGCACTGGCGCGGGGTGACCGCGCAGCTCACCGAGATGGGCCTGGTCACCGGCGGCCTGGAGCGCGGCTACGACTGGTTCCACCAGGGCGAGGGCATGCTGCTCTTCTACGGCCTGTGCCTGGCCGACCCCGGTGACGCCGAACTGCGCGAGCTGGCCTGCCGCTTCGCCGACGTCTACCTGCCCGGCGGCCCCAACTACGACCCGGTGCACCGGGTGATCGGGGCGCCGCACAACGGCGCCGGCGGCCCGCGCCCGGGCTTCAGCGACCACGACGTGTACTTCCCGTGGAGCCTGGCGCTGCGCCCGTACGGCCTGCCGCTGGACTGGGGCACGGGGGTGTCCTCCTTCGACGAGCTGGCCGCGGACCCCGCGCGGGCCCGCGCCTACGGGCGGGTGATGTGGGACCGGATGGGCCGCGGCGACACCCTGGTCAACCTCGCCTCCACCACGCTGGCCACCAACGCCTGGCTGCTGGGTGGCGAGCGGCGGTACGCCGACTGGGTCGCGGAGTACGCCGGAGTCTGGCGGGAGCGGCTGGCCGGGCGCGAGGTGCTCCCGGACAACGCCGGGCTCGACGGCGAGGTCGGCGCGTACCTGGAGGGCCGCTGGTACGGCGGTCACTACGGCTGGTCGTGGCCGCACGGGCTGTCGTCGGTCGCCTCGGCCGCGATCGTCGGCGCGGTCAACGCGGTGGCGGTGAGCGGCGACGACTCCTACCTGGAGCTGGCCCGCAACCCGCTGGACGCGGTGCTGCGCCACGCCGAGCAGCGCACCGCCGACCAGATGGGCACCCTGGGCAAGCGGTGGCAGCCGCACCTGGCCACGATCCCGGGCGAGCGGACCTTGATGGTCCCGCAGCGGCACAACGACTCGGGCTGGTTCGACTTCACCGTGATGCCCACCCAACTCCCGCTGGCGCTGTGGCACTTCAGCCGCGACCCGGAGGACGCGGCGCGGATCGAGCAGCTGCGGGCGGGCGCGCGCTGGGACTGGGCGGAGGTACACGTCCAGCGCACCAAGGACGAGTGCGGCCATGAGGAGCCCTGGCACGAGTTCCTCGGCGGGCGCAACGCGGACTTCCCCGAGCGGATGCTCGCCGGCGCGCTCCAGGTGTGCGCGCAGCGGCTGGCGCAGATCGAGGGCGACAGCGTGGACCCGGCGGTCGGCCCGGACGCGCTGGGCATCCACCACTGGCAGAACCTCAACCCGGTGGTCACCGAGGCGCTGCTGCAACTGACCACCGGCTCCCCGCAGGTGCTCTACAACGGCGGCCTCGCGCAGCTGCACGTGCGCTACCACGACGCGGAGGAGCAGCGGCCCGGGCTGCCTCGGGACGTCGCGGCGCTGGTGCGCGACATCCGCCCGGAGCACACCGTGGTGGAGCTGGTCAACACCGGTACGGCGCCGCGCACGCTGCTGGTGCAGGCGGGCTCGTTCGCCGAGCACGTGCTGCACTCGGTGCGCGCCGACGACGGCGACACGCTGCCGGTGCGGGGCCGATACGTCAAGGTGGCGCTGCCCGGCGGCAGCCAGGTGCGGCTGACGCTGGCGATGACGCTGCGCGGCGCGGAGCCGGCCCGTACCTCCCCCTGGCAGGAGGCCCGGTGAGCGCCGCGACCGCGCCGCGCGGCGCCGGTACCTCGCTGCAGTTCGCGCTGCCTCCGCTGGGCCTGGGCACCGCCCCGCTGGGCGGGCTGTTCGAGGAGGTCGCCGAGCAGGACGCGGCCGACACGCTCCGGGCCGCCGCTCAGGCGGGCATCGGCTACTTCGACACCGCGCCGCGCTACGGGCACGGCCAGGCCGAGGACCGGCTCGGCCGGCTGCTGGCCCCGGCCGGGGTCACCGACCCGGTGATCTCCACCAAGACCGGCTGGCTGCTGCGCCCGCGGGCCGACGGCTCGGGCACCGACGTGGTCGCCGACTGGTCCGAGCGCGGCATCCGCGCCTCGCTGGAATCCAGCCTGGAGAGGCTGGGCCGTTCCTTCGTCGACATCCTCTACCTGCACGACCCGGACGACTACGCCGAGCAGGTCCGCGCGGAAGCGTACGCGGCCGTGCGCCGCCTGCGCGACGAGGGCCTGGTCAGGGCGATCGGGTTCGGCATGAACCACTGCGCGCCGCTGGCGGAGTACGTCGCCGGCTACGAGGTGGACGTGGTGCTGATCGCGGGCCGGTTCTCGCTGCTCGACCACGACGCGATGGACACGCTGCTGCCGCTGTGCGCGCAGCGGGGCACCGCCGTGGTGGTCGGCGGGGTCTTCAACACCGGGCTGCTCGCCGACCCGTCGGACGGCGCGATGTTCAACTACCGGCCGGTGCCGGCGCGGGAGCTGGCCCGCGCCCGGCGCTGCCAGGAGATCTGCGCGGACTTCGGGGTGCCGCTGCCCGCGGCGGCCGTGCAGTTCCCCTACCTGCACCCGGCGGTGACCTCGGTCGTCGTCGGCTGCCGCTCGGCCGCGGAGGTCGCCGCGAACGCCGGGGCGGCGCGGCTGCCGATCCCGGGCGAGCTGTGGGAGCGCCTGGCCGACGAGGGCTTCGTGCCGCGGCAACTGCTGCCGTAGGCGCGGCCCGCAGGGTCCTCGCCGCCGCGGCGGCGAGGACCGCTCACAGCGCGATCAGGCCCGCGGCCGTGGGGGTGAAGCCGCAGGACCCGAGGTAGAACGGCGCCAACCGCTCCTCGAAGTCCACGTGCAGCCACCCGCACCCCGCCCCGCGCGCCCGCCGGACCGCCTCCTCGACCAGCCCCGCCCCGACCCCTGTCCGCTGCCGGCCCGGCGCCACGACCGTGTCGAGCACGAACGCGTGCTCCCCGCCGTCCCAGACCACGTTCACGAACCCCACCAGCTCCCCCGCCTCCCGCGCGCACACCCACCCCAGGCTGTGCCCGCACACCCGCCCCCACCAGTCCGTCGCCCCTGCCTCGTGCCCGAAACCGGCCGCGTGCAGCGCCTCGACCTCGCCGTTGCCGAACTGCCCGCGCCACTCGTATGCGATCCCCATCCCGTGAGCCTAAGCCGTGTCTGGCACAGAGCGTCGTCCCGCCCAAGGGACGGGGGCCGACGGGGCTGGTGCTCCCCCATGGCCTCGGGCATGGGAGGTGTCCCCCGATCGCAAGGCGGAGGGTGGGGGTCCCTCCCCGGCGAAGCCCCGGGGGGAACAGAGCGCAGCGGGTCGCGCCGACGACCGGCAACGCTGGGGCCCCTCACGCCGAAGGCAAGGGGAGAGCGCGTGTGCCAGGCCCCGCCGGCTGGGGGCACCCCCATGCCCCCTGGCCATGGGGGCGGGATCGGTCGGACACGGCCCAGGGGCAGGCGGTCAGGCGGGGTCGGGGCGCAGGTGGGTGGCGGCTTCGCGCAGGGCGGCCAGCACCGGGCGGATCAGGGGGTGGTCCTCGGCGCCGCGGCGTACGGCGGCGAAGACGCGCCGGGTGGCGGGGCTGCCGGCGACCGGGCGGACCTGGACGTCGGGCAGGTGGACGCCGCGCAGCGCGGAGCGCGGCACCAGGGCGACCCCGGCGCCGACGCCGACCAGGGCGGCCACCGCCCGGAAGTCGTCGGAGGAGTGCGCCACGCGCGGCTGGAAGCCGGCCAGTTCGCAGGCGAGGGTGACCACGTCGTGGCAGGGGTTGCCCGGGTAGGGGCTGACCCAGTTCTCGTCGGCGAGGTCCTCCACCCGGACCCGTTCGCAGCCGCCGAGGCGGTGGCCGCGCGGCAGCACCGCGTCGAAGGGCTCCGCGTACAGCGCGACCCGGGACAGCCGGCGGTCGTCGTCGCGGGGCGCGCCGCGGTACTCCACGGCGACCGCCACGTCCGCGTGGCCGTCCAGCACCATCGCCAGGCTCTCGTCGCCCTCCGCGTCGCGCACCCGGACCCGTATGCCCGGCGACGAGCCGGCCAGCGCGGCCATCGCCCCGGCGAGCACGGTGGCGATGCCGGTGGCGAAGGACGCCACGGTGACGGTGCCGGCCGCGCCGCCGGCGTAGGCGGCGAGTTCGGCCTCGGCCCGCTCCAGCTGGGCCAGCACGGTGCTGCTGTGCGTGACGAGGATCTCCCCCGCCGCGGTCAGCCGGACCCCGCGCCCGTCGCGCACCAGCAGCTGGTGGCCGACCTCGGCCTCCAGCGCCGCGAGCTGCTGGGAGACCGCCGAGGGCGTCAGGTACAGCGCGGCGGCCGCGGCGGTCACCGTACGGTGGTCCGCCACGGCCCGCAGGGTACGCAGTCGGCGCGTGTCGATCACCTGGTCATCCTGCCAGGGCCGCCCGGGCGGCCACGAACGCGGTGACCGCGCGCTCGACGTCCTGCGCGGAGTGCGCCGCGGACAGCTGCACCCTGATCCGGGCCCTGCCGTGCGGTACCACGGGGTAGGAGAACCCGATCGCGTAGACGGAGTGCTCCAGGAGCAGGTCGGCGAGCTGTCCGGCGCGCTCGGCGTCGCCGATCATGACCGGCACGATCGGGTGGTCGCCGGGCGCGAGGTCGAAGCCCTCCTGGGTCATCCGGGCCCGGAACAGCGCGGTGTTCTCCTGGAGCCGGGCCCGCAGCCGGGGCCCGGGGCCGGCCGGCGAGTCGTCCTGGAGCAGGTCGAGCACCTTCAGGGAGGCCGCCGCGATGACCGGGGCGAGGGAGTTGGAGAACAGGTAGGGGCGGGAGCGCTGGCGCAGCAGCGCCACGATCTCGGCGCGGGCGGCGACATAGCCGCCGGAGGCGCCGCCGAGCGCCTTGCCGAGGGTGCCGGTGAGGATGTCGATCCGGTCGGTGACGCCGTGCAGTTCGGGGGTGCCGCGGCCGCCGGGGCCGACGAAGCCGACGGCGTGCGAGTCGTCGACCATGACCATCGCGCCGTAGCGGTCGGCGAGGTCGCAGATCTCGTCCAGCGGCGCCACGTAGCCGTCCATGGAGAACACGCCGTCGGTGACGATGAGTTTGCGGCGCGCGCCGTCGGCCTCCTTCAGCCGCTGCTCCAGCTCGGCCATGTCGCGGTTGGCGTAGCGCAGCCGGCGGGCCTTGGACAGCCGGATGCCGTCGATGATGCTGGCGTGGTTGAGGGCGTCGGAGATCACCGCGTCGTGCTCGTCGAGCAGCGTCTCGAAGACGCCGCCGTTGGCGTCGAAGCAGGAGCTGTACAGGATCGTGTCCTCGGCGCCGAGGAACTGCGACAGCCGTGCCTCCAGCTCCTTGTGCACCTCCTGGGTGCCGCAGATGAAGCGGACGGAGGCCATGCCGTAGCCCCAGCGGTCCAGGGCGTCCTTGGCGGCGGCCACCACGTCGGGGTGGTCGGCCAGGCCCAGGTAGTTGTTGGCGCAGAAGTTGAGCACCTCGCCCGGGCGGCCGCCGGCGGTGACGTCGACCGTGGCGCTCTGCGGGGTGCCGATGACGCGTTCGGGCTTGTGCAGGCCCGCGGCGCGGATCTCGTCGAGGGTGGCGCGCAGGTCGGCGCGGACGGAGTCGAACACGGGGGTCTCCTCGGGGCGTACGGCAGCGGACGTAAGGCAACAGGTGTAAGAGAACGGGCGCGCCGCAACGGACGTACGGCAACAGGCGTAAGGGAACGGGTGTATCGAGGGGTCAGGCGGTCCAGTCGAGGATGACCTTGCCGCAGCGGCCGCTCGCCGCCTCGTCGAACGCCTCGTCGAAGTCCTGGTACGGGTAGCGGCCGGTGATCACCGGGCCGAGGTCGAGGCCGCCCTCCAGCAGCACGGACATCGCGTACCAGGTCTCGTACATCTCCCGCCCGTAGATCCCCTTGAGGGTGATCATCGAGGTGACGATGCGGGCGAAGTCGACCGGGAACTGCTCGGTGGGCAGGCCGAGCAGGGCGATCTTGCCGCCGTGCGTCATGTTCCCCACCATCGTCCGCAGCGCCTCGGGGCGGCCGGACATCTCCAGGCCCACGTCGAAGCCCTCGCGCAGCCCGAGGGCGCGCTGCCCCTCCTCCACGCTGGAGGTGCGCACGTCCACCGCCAGGCTCACCCCGACCTGCCGGGCCAGTTCCAGCCGGTAGGGGCTGACGTCGGTGATGACCACGTGGCGGGCCCCGGCGTGCCGGGCGACGGCCGCGGCCATGATGCCGATCGGGCCGGCGCCGGTGATCAGCACGTCCTCGCCGACCAGCGGGAAGGACAGCGCGGTGTGCACCGCGTTGCCGAACGGGTCGAAGATCGCGGCGACATCGGGGTCCACCGGGGTGCGGTGCACCCAGACGTTGGCCGCCGGCAGCGTGACGTACTCGGCGAAGGCGCCGTCCCGGCCGATGCCCAGGCCCACGGTGGAGCGGCACAGGTGCCGCCGCCCGGCCAGGCAGTTGCGGCAGGCGCCGCACACCAGGTGCCCTTCGCCGCTGACCCGGTCGCCCGGGGCGATGCCGCTCACCCCCGGCGCCACCTCGACGACGTCCCCGACGAACTCGTGGCCGAGCACCAGCGGGGTGCGCACCGCCTGCCGCGCCCACCCGTCGTACGCGCGGATGTGCAGGTCGGTGCCGCAGATGCCGGTGCGCAGCACCCTGATCAGCACCTCGCCCGCGCCGAGCACGGGCTCGGGCACGTCCGTGAGCCACAGACCGGGCTCCGCCTTTGCTTTGACCAGTGCTTTCACGGCGGACTCCTGAGCCTCAAAAAAGGTTGCGGGGGCGCCATCGGCGCGGCGCGGCCGCGGTGGCGCTCCCACTGTTCCCCCGACCCGGCGCCGGGTCCATCGAGGGTTTCTTAAGCCCGCCCGAAGCTGGGCTTCATGATCGGCCCGCCGCACTGTGCGGCCGCCCGGCCGGCCGTCGACGCGCGGGCGCGGCTGCCGGCGGCCGCCGCCCGCTCCCCGGGCGAGCGCCCCCGGGGAGGCGCGGGTGGTGCGAGCGACGCAAGTGAAGATCGGCGCGAGGTCATTGACAGGCCATCAGGGTCCGCGCTCTACTCGTGCCTCGTGCAGATTGGCAACGTTGTCAGTTTGTCGGACCCACGACGCCGCTGTCGATCGAGGACGCCAGTCCCTGGCACACCCCTGTGTGACGCACGTATCGCGGAGGCAACCGATGGTCAGACGACGGCGCCCCGACGGGCCCCGTTTCACCAGCAGATTCCGTCATCGCCTCGCCGTGGTGTCCCTCCTGGGCATCGCGGCGCTCCCGTTCCAGTCCCTGGCCGGCGCCCAGGCGGCGTCCGGTCCGCAACTCGTCGCGGACCCGGCGGCGTTGATCAACCCGCTGATCGGCACCTCGGGCGCGGTCAACACCTTCCCCGGCCCGGACACGCCGTTCGGCATGATGCAGTGGAGCCCGGACACCACGCCCGACCGGACGCAGGGCGGCGGCTACGAGTACAAGGACAGCAAGATCTCGGGCTACAGCCTGACGCACGTCTCCGGCCCCGGCTGCGACGTCGCCGGCGACGTACCGATCCTGCCGGTCACCGGCGCCCTGTCGGGCAACCTGTCGAACACCTCGGCCCAGTTCAGCCACGACGACGAGCAGACCGGCGTCGGCTACTACGGCGTCACCGACGCGAGCGGGATCAAGACCGAGCTGACGGACACCACGCGCGCGGGTCTGGGCCGCTTCACCTTCCCGGCCGGCTCGACCCAGTCGAACCTGCTGCTGAAGCTGAGCAGCGGCGCCTCGCAGGTGGACGGCACCCGGGTGAAGGTGGTCAGCGACCACGAGGTGAGCGGGTCGGTCGACAGCGGCCACTTCTGCGGCGCCGCCAACCGCTACACGCTGCACTTCGACATCACCTTCGACCACCCGTTCACCGCCAGCGGCACCTGGGTGGGCAGCACCATCAACGCCGACGCCACGAAGCTGAGCGAGGGGCGGCCGGAGCAGAAGCTCGCCACCCACGCGAACACGCCGCTGCACGAGCAGCACTTCACGGTGCCGGGCACCACCGCGCCCAAGGTCCACCCCAGCGGCAGCGCCACCTCCTCGTCCGCCGCGAAGGGCACGGCGTCGACCAAGGGCGCCACCTCCGCCGCCTCCGCCGCGGACGCCCCCGTGACCGGCGCCAACGGCATGTACCTCACTTTCGACACCGCGCGCGCCGCCACGGTGACCGCGGCCGTCGGCATCTCCTACACCAGCGACGACAACGCCGCCTCCAACCTCAAATCCGAGGTCAAGGGCTGGAACTTCGACGCCATGCGGCAGGCCAACCACACCGCGTGGAACAAGGTCCTGGACAAGGTGCGGATCGGCGGCGGCACCCACGACCAGCAGGTGCAGTTCTACACCGCGCTCTACCACGCGCTGCTGCACCCGAACGTCTTCTCCGACGACAACGGCCAGTACATGGGCATGGACGACCAGGTCCACGCCCTCGCCAAGGGCCAGCAGGCGCAGTACGCCAACTACTCCGGCTGGGACACCTACCGCTCCCAGACGCAGCTGATGGCGATGGTCGCGCCCCAGCAGACCGGTGACATCGTCACCTCGATGCTCAACGGCTACGACCAGACCGGTCTGCTGCCCAAGTGGGCGTCGAACAACGGCGAGAGCTACGTCATGGTCGGCGACCCGGGCACCGCGATCATCGCCGACGCCTACGCCTTCGGGGTGCGCAACTTCGACACCGCGCACGCGCTGTCGGCGATGGAGCACGAGGCGACCGTGCCCAACCAGGACCGCCCCGGCGAGGCGGTGCGCGACGCGAAGGGCTACCTGCCGCTGGACGGCACGTACTCCTGCTGCAACTTCTACGGCCCGGTCTCGACCCAGCTGGAGTACGACAGCGCGGACTACGCGCTCGCGTCGTTCGCCAAGTCGCTGGGCAAGACCGCGGACTACACGAAGTTCGCCACCCGGGCGCAGGACTGGATGAACGTCTTCAACCCGCAGACCGGCTACCTCCAGGCGAAGAACTCCGACGGGCAGTTCGCCGGCGGCTTCACCCCGGGCACCTCGAACGGGTTCGTGGAGGGCACCTCGGCGCAGTACACCCCGATGGTGCCGTTCAACATCGAGCAGCTGGCCACCGCGCGCGGCGGCACCGCGGCGTACGGGTCGTACCTGGACAGCCTGCTCAGCGACATCGCGAACCCGTCGGGCACCAACGCCGATCTGAGCAACGAGCCGAGCCTGGAGATCCCCTGGGAGTACAACTACCTGGGCCAGCCGTGGAAGACGCAGGCGGCCGTGCGCACCGCGCAGCAGGACCTCTACTTCAACGCGCCGGTCGGGTCGTTCGGCAACGACGACCTGGGCGCGATGAGCTCCTGGTACGTGTGGTCGTCGCTGGGGATGTACCCGGAGACCCCGGGCACCGACACGCTGGTGCTGGGCAGCCCGGTCTTCCCGGTCGCGAAGGTCACCGTCGGCGGCCGGCAGGTCACGATCGACGCGCCCCAGGCCGCGACCGACGCGCCGTACGTGCAGTCGCTGGACGTCAAGGGCAAGGCGTGGCAGAAGTCGTGGCTGACCTTCGGGCAGTTCGCGCAGGCCGGCACCCTGGACTACACGCTGGGCACCAAGGCGAACACCTCCTGGGGCGCGGCGGCCGCCGACGTCCCGCCGTCCGACACCACCGGCGGCGGCCGGGTGCTGGCGGCGACCGGGCCGAGCAGCGACGGGCTGATCGTCGCGCCGGGCGGGTCGGGTGACGCCACCCTCCAGCTGACCAACCTCGGCGACAAGGCGGTCACCGCCGACTGGAGTGCCTCCGCGCCCTCGGGTGTCACTCTCGGCGCGTCCTCGGGCACCGTCACGGTGCCGGCGGGCGGCAGCGCGCAGGCGAAGGTCGCGGTGAGCGCGGGTGACAAGGAAGGCACCTACGCCGTGGCGTTCGCGGTGACCGACCACGGCAGCGGCGCGGCCCTGACGAGCGCGTCCCTGCGGGTGTCGGTCGCGGCGCCCGGGGAGCTGTGGCCCTACGAGACGAACGAGGGCGTCTACCCCGACGGCACGCACTTCTCCGGCGGGTTCGACGACGGCGGCTGGGCGTACTCGCAGGACGCGCTCGCCGCGAACGGGGTGACCAGCGGCTCGACGGTCAGCGCCGACGGGCTCGACTACACCTGGCCGACCATCGCCTCCGGGCAGCCGGACAACCTGGAGGTGGCCGGCCAGACCCTGCCGGAGCCGGCCGGCACGCAGGGCGCCTACCTCGGGCTGCTCGGCGCGGCCGCCAACGCCCCCACCGACGGCAGCGGCGTGCCCGGCGACCTGACGGTCACCTACACCGACGGCAGCACCACGAAGGCGTCGGTCGCCTTCTCCGACTGGACCCTCAACGGCGGCGGCACCAAGCCGGTCGCCGGCGACACCACCGCTGTCACCACCGACTACCGCGACACCGGCAGCGGCGGCAAGGACACCGTGAAGGCGTATGTCTTCTCGGTCAAGGTCCCCATAGACGCCGCCAAGACCGTCGCCTCCGTCACCCTGCCGGTCACCTCCGCGTCCGGCACGGTCCACCTCTTCGCCCTCACCTTCGCGAAGTAGCCCTTCCCCTCCTCCAACCCCCCGGGCGCGCTCCCACCAGGAGCGCGCCCGGGCCGTGCCGGGGGCACCCAGGGGTCAGGGGAGCGCGGCGGTCAGGTCGACCTCGACCAGTTGTCCGGCGAAGCCGAGGCGGGTGACGCCGAGGAGGGTGCTCGCGGTGGTGAAGGCCGGGCCGAGCGCGGAAGCGGTCAGGCGCCGCCAGGCGGCGCCGAGGGCGTCGGCCTGTTCGGCGCACACGTAGACGACGGACCGGACGACGTCCTGGGGCCGGGCGCCGACGGCCGCGAGCGCGGTCAGCGCGTTGGCGGCGACCTGGTCGACCTGGGCGTCCAGGGAGCCGGCGCCGACCAGTGAGCCGTCGGGGGCGAGCGGGCACTGCCCGGCGAGGTAGGCGGTACGGCCGGCTTCGGCCACGGTGACGTGGTGGTAGCCGGGGGTCGGGTGGAGCCGGTCGGGGTTGAGGCGGGTGATCTTCGCAGGCATGGCCGCGAGTCTGGCGAAGCCGCCCGCCGCGCGCACCTGGTTTCCCGCGGCGTACGGCCGGGCGCGGCGGGGGCGGCGGTGCGGCGGGGGCGGACGGGCTGCGGCCCGGGCCGCGCCCTCGACCTCGAACTGCCGCTGGAGCAGGCCGCCGAGAGATGCCGCACCCCTGGCGGGGGCGCTCCCGCCGGTGGGCGCGGGCGGTGAATCCGGTTGCGTCCGGCCCGCACCGCCCCGGCACACTACCGGCATGACGACCAGCCACCCGCCGTACCTGCCCGCGCAGCGGGCCCTGCGGCATGTCGCGGCGCGCTCGGCGGGCGGCCCGGTCGACCCGCGGCTGCGGGTGACGCTCAACTTCCACCCGGACCGGGTGCACCAGGGCCGGCACATCCTGTCCGGGCTGGCCGCCGACGGCGTCTACCGCTCGCAGTTCGCCACGGGCACCGGCAACGGCGGCCTCACCGCGTACCGTGGCGGTGACCGCTGGCACTGGGAGAGCCGGATCTTCGGCGGGGCGTACGACGAGGCGCCGGCCGAGCAGCGGCCCGTGTACGGCGCGCTGGACTTCCGCGGGCGCACCACCGGCGGCGCCCCGCGCTTCGGCTCGGCGCACTTCCGGCTGTCCGCAGGCGTCCTGGCGCGCGCCACGTTCTGCTACCCCGACAGCTCCACCGACCCCGCGGACTTCGGGGTCGCGGAGCGGATGGCGCTGGTGGCGCTGGCCGCGACGGACCGCCGGGACGCCCTCGACGACTACGTGGAGGCGCACGTGCACGGCCCGGTGCTGCTGGCGCGGGACGTCGAGGCGCTGGTGCTGGACTCCTGCTACCGGGGCACCGAGGTGGAGGAGCTGGCCCGGGCGCTGCCGTGCCCGCTTCAGTGGCACGCCGGCTTCCGGCTGACGGTGGCGGAACTGCGGCGCCACCCGGACTTCCGGGGGCCGCGGTTCGTGGCGCTGGGCGCGCGGATCGCGGTCGGCGGGCGGCTGGACCCGTCGGTCATCGCGGCGGCGGCCGCGAGCGGCGAGCACGACCCGCAGGACCTGAAGAAGGTCTGGCACTGCCTCGCCCGGTTCGGGGCGCCGCCCGCGCCCTGACCCGCGCGCCCGGCACCGGCGGCGTCCGTACGGGCGCACGGGGCGGCATCCCTCGGCGCCTTTTTGCCGTTTCGGCACGCACCTTTGCCCCTGGCACCGCGGCGGGCGGACGGTGGGCGCATGAGCGAAGAACGGATGGCAGAGGTGGCCGGCGTCGACGGCACCGGCTGGGACGTGGTGGTGGTCGGCGGCGGCGCGGCCGGCCTGTCGGCGGCACTGACCCTCGCCCGGGTGCGCCGGTCGGTCCTGGTGGTCGACTCCGGCGAGCCGCGCAACGCCCCGGCCGAGCGGACCGGCGTGCACGGCCTGCTCGGCCGCGAGGGGGTCTCCCCGCTGGAGCTGCTGCGCACCGGCCGCGCGGAGGTCGCCTCGTACGGCGGCCGGGTCGTCGCGGGCCGGGTGACGCGGATCGTGCGCGACGGCGACGGATTCGACGTCCGGGCCGAGGGCGCGCGGGTGCGGGCGCGGCGGCTGCTGGTGGCCACCGGGCTGGTCGACGAACTCCCGGACGTGCCGGGGCTGGCCGAGCGGTGGGGCCGTGACGTCCACCACTGCGTGTACTGCCACGGCTGGGAGGTCCGCGACACCGCGATCGGCGTGCTGGGCGCCTTCCACCAGGCGCTGATGTTCCGCCAGATGTCGGACGACGTCACGCTGTTCCGGGACCCGGGTACCGAACTGTCCGACGCGCAGTGGGAGCAGCTGGCCGGGCTCGGCGTCGCGGTGGTCGACGGCCCCGTGGCGGGGTTGCGGATCGACGGGGAGGACCGCCTGTCGGGGGTGCGGCTCGCCTCGGGCCCGGTGGTGCCGGTGCGCCATCTGGCGGTCATGCCCTACCTCGCGGCGCGGGCGTCGTTCCTGGACGGCCTGGGCCTTGCGCTGCGGGACCACCCGATGGGCGTGGGACGCCAACTCGCGGTCGACGCCGCCGGGTTCACCGGTGTGCCCGGGATCTGGGCGGCGGGCAACGTCAGCGACCTGGTCGCGAACGTCGCGGCGGCCGCGGCCGCGGGAGTCGCCGCGGCGGCGGCGATCACCATGGACCTGGTCACTGCGGGAGCCGAGCGCGCGGCGGCCGGGCGGGCGCGGCCCCGTACGGCCGCGGACGACGCCGTGTTCGGGCCGGCGTCCGAGGCCGAGGTGGCGCGCCGGGTGCTGGGCACCGCCGCGCACGGGCTCCACCTGCCGCCGCCGGCCGCCGCTCCCGACGCGTGAGGCGCCGCATGCCGGCGAGCGCCGCCTGACCAGCGGCGGGCCTGCGTGCCGGCGCAGCCAACGGCCGGTCCCGCGGCGCCAGTTGTCCGGCAGCCGCCCGGGCCCGCGTTGGTAGGATCATCCCGCGACGGGCACGGCGCCGGACCGGGGGGACGGCTGCGGGCCCGGTGCAACCCGCTGCCGAGGCGCGAGGGGGAGGAATGGCACGCTTGCACGGAACACGGCCGGTCACGGCGGCGCTGCCGGCCGGCCGGCCGGTGCGACCCGCCCCCACGGGCGCGCTGCTCGGCGGGATGCGCACCGGCGGCACCGCGTACGGCACACTGGACGACGCCGACCGGCGCGGCAAAGCGCCCGCCGCCAACACCTCCAGGGGGAGGCCGGGGTTCGTGGTGCTGAAGCACGCGGGAGACCGACCGCCCGGCGCCGCCGAGGGACCCGACGGGGGGTGACCGGTGACGGTGAGGGGTGTCCGGCTGTTGCGGCGGGTGTGGCCTGGGTGGCGGCAGGATGTCACCCGGCTGCGTTACTGTGCGGAAATCACGTGATGGTCGGGTAATGGGTACATGTCGGCGAGCAGGATGCGGTGACGGTTGGTGAGACGGTGGATCGGCGCACGCTCGGGCCGGGGGGCGGACGAGGGCCGGGGAGAGCGGGCCGGGGCGGGCGCGGCACCCGGTAGCGGTCCCGGCGCGGCAGGCGGGGCGGACGCGGTGGACCCGGACGCCATCCATGTCGAGGAGATCGACGGCGTCCACGTGGTGCGTACCGCGGGCGAGCCCGCCCTCGACCCGATGTCGGTGGCCGAACTCGGCTACGCCATGGCCGTGCAGGACGGCACCACGATCACCATCGTGGTCGGCACCGAGAGCGACCGGGCCTGGACGGGCCTGGAGGAGGTGCTCGACGGCCAGCGGCCCGGCTCCTTCCACGAAGTGCTGCTGGTGCTGTCGTACGCCGCGGTGGCGCGCGGGGGCCGGCCGGCCGTGGCGCGCCGGATCGTCGAGCGGTGGGGTGTACGGGTGATCGCGCCGGACGGCGCGGCGCTGCTGGTCCCGGGCGGGTCGCTGTTCGTGCCGGGCCGTCCGGCCGAGCCCGGCGAGGGCGCCGCGGACCCCGGCCGCGGCTGGTGGCGGTTCGCCCCCGGGAGCGAACCGCGGTCGATGGGGCGGCAGTTGCCGGCGCCGTCCTGGCAGGCGGAGCTGGACCGGCTGGCCGGGAGCGTGACCGGCGAGACCGTGGTGCACCGGATTCCGGCCGGGCTGGCCGTACGCCCGCTGGACGCGCCGCCGCCGCTGCCGGGCGACCTGGCGTTCGCGGTGCCGGTCGGTCCGGACCGGCCGGTGGTGCTGGTGGGGGCGCCGGGCGACGAGGTGGAGCTGACCGCCCATGACGTGGTCGGCGCCCTGGCGCTGCTGCCGCCGCCGCTGCGCCCGGCGGTGCGGCTCGCGCCGGGCGGCAACAGCGACCTGCTCCAGGCCGCGCAACTGGCCGCCGACACCTTCGCCGTCGACGTGGAGGTGCTGACCGGCGCGCCCCTGATGACCGACAACCTGACCCCCGACGGCGACACCCACCAGGTGCGCACCGTGCTGATCGGGCGGGACGGCACGCCCGCGTGGCGGCCCTTCGTCGAGGCGGTCGTGTGCCGCCCGCGCGGCGACGGCCCGCCCCGGCCGCCCCTGCTGCTGCGCTGGCAGCCCCCGCTGCGGGGCATCGGCACCGCGCGCACCGGGGTGCTGCGGCTGTCGGACTCCTGGCAGGTCGCGGTGACCCGGGCCGGGCTGCGGGTCACCCGGGTCAGCGGCAGCGCGCCCGCGCTCGCCGAGCGCCCGGTGGACGCCGACGCGCCCGCGATCGAGATGGGCACCCCGGGCCGGCCGATCGGCCCGGAGGCGCTGCCCGCCCTGCGCACCCTCCTGGCCGCGCTCAGCCCCGAGGTGCGCGAACGCGCCGTGCTCCACCTGTACGGCGACTGCGGCACCGAGCAGGCCCGCGAACTCAGTCGGCTGCTCACGGAGTTCGGCGTCAAGCGGCTGCGGACCAAGCCCCCGCAGCAGGCCCCGCGCCTGCCGGTCGCCCGCACGTCCCTGCCGCCGGCCGCCGCGCGCGGTGCGGCGCCCAAGGCACCGGTTGCGCCGCACGACGCGCCCCCGCCCGTGCTCGGCGCCCCGCCGCCGGCCGCCGCGGCGGCACCCGGCCCGCGAACCGCCGCGCCCGCGCCGGCCGTCGAGGCGGCCCGCACCGCAGTGCCGGCGCCGCCGGCCCAGCCCGCTCCCGTACCCGCGGCGCCGGTCCAGCCGGCGACCGCCGTGCCGGAGCGGCCGGAGCCCCGCCCGGCGGCCGCCGCGGCACCTGAGATGCCGCCGCTGCCGGGGCAGGACGTCCTCGGCGCCGACGGCCCCGCGGCCAAGGCGCGCGGCACGAAGCCGCCCGCCTTCGTACCGCCGTCGATGCCGCGGCCGGTGCGCTCCATCGGGCTGGGGCACCGCAGTTCCGCGGCCGAGCGGGACGCCTTCCGGGCGATGGTGCCGCCGGAGGTCTGGCGCAAGCAGGAGAAGGCGGTCGAGCGGATGCTCGGCCCCGCGCTCACCGGGGAGATGGCCGAGTGGGCGCCGAACCCCGTGGACGTGCTGGCCGTCCACCTCTACCTGACCACGTCGGACGGCCCGCTCGGCCACCAGGCGCTGACGGCCGCCCTGCGCGCGGGCGACCGGGGCGTGCTGCCCTACGCCGCCTGCCTCGCGTCGGGGCTGGGGCGCATGCGGCCGTACGAGGGGCCGGTGTTCCGGAGCGGTGACGCGCTGGCGCCGGAGCGGACGGCCGCGGGCCGGCAGCTGCGCGCGCCCGGCCCGGTCAGCGCGCTGACGGTCAACCTGCGGGGCCCGTCGGAGACGACCCGGTACGCGATCTGGTCGGAGAGCGGCCGGCGGGTGCACCTGGAGCGCTCCCGCGGCAGCGAGGGGGAAGGCGCGGACGAGGTGCTCTTCGCCCCGGGCACCACCTTCCGGGTGCTCGGGGTGCGCGAGGTGCGCGGCTCGGACGTGGTGCTGCTGCGGGACGCGTCGGGGCCCGCGTCCGGTTCGGCGCCGGAGCTGGACCGGGCCGCGCTGCGCGCGCTCGCCGAGGCGCTGGACGAGGGTGTGCCGTCCGGCAGCAAGGGCCGGGTGCGCAGCTGGCCGGCGCGCTGCTCGGGACCGGCCGGCTGGGAGTGAGCGGGATGGGAGTGGGCGGGAACGGCCGCCGGGCGGGCGGCCGTTCGTCAGCTCCTGCGCCCGCGGGCCCGGGCCCCCGCACGCCCGCGGGGGCCGCTCACTTCAGGCGCCAGCGGAAGTCGTCCTTGGTGTTCGTGCTGCACCCGTACTGCTCAAGCCGGGCGTCCTCGCGGCCGGTGCCGACGCCGGGCACATCGACGCACAGGCCGCTGGCGTAGTCGCGTATCCAGTAGGTGCCGTCCGGGCGGGGGTCCAGCCACCACAGCTGGTTGTCGTTCTTCGTCCGGTTGCAGGGGTACTCCTCGATCTGCGTGCCGGCCGGCTCGGCACCGTAGTTGGGCAGGTCCATGCAGAGCCCGTCCTTGTGGTTCACGATCACGAACAGGCTCGCGCCGCCCGGGCCGCCGGTCTTGTACGCCACCTGGAGGTCCCAGAGCTGGTTGTCGCCGGAGGTGCCGTCGCAGTCGTACTGGTTGACCGGGCCGTCGCTGGTGCCGTTGCCGTAGCCGGGGACGTCGGCGCACAGGCCGGTGGTCACATTGAAGAGCAGCACCTGGGACGCACTGGACGCGGCGTTCGCCCGTGCCCGCAGGTCGGCGGCCGACGTCGTCTTCTTCGCCGTGGGCGTCGCCGTGGCCTTGGGCTTGGCGGTGGCCTCGGCCTTCGGCGCGGTCGTCGCGGGGGCGCCGGCGGGCGTGGTCGCGGTGGCGTGGGGGTGCGCGGACGCCTTGTCGGAGGCGTGCGCGGAGGGCTTGGCGCTGTGCGCGGTGGTGGTGGGGGCGCCGACCGGCAGCGTCTGCGGGGCGGCGTCGTTGCCCGATGCGACGTCACTGGCCTGGGCGGTGGGCGCCGAGCCGTGGTGCGCGGAGGTCACGGCGTACTGCAACGCGCCCGCGAGCGCCACGACGACGCCCGCGGCGACCAGGATCGGCAACGACCGCCCCGCCGACCGCCGTTGCCTGGGCGGCGCGCCGCCCGGTCCGGCCGCGGCGCCCGCCTTGGCCCCGGCCGTGCCCGGCGTGCCCGTGCCCGGTGTGCCGCTGGACGCGGAGGTACCCGCCGCACCGCCGGCGCCGCGTGCTTCGCTCGCCCCGGCCGCCTCCCCCGCCTTCGCCGGCCCGGCCGCCGCGGGCGCGCCGCTGCTGGACGCGGTCCGCACGGGCACCGACCGCGGCGGCGCCGCCCTGGGCGGCTCCGTGCCCGAGCCGGCACCTGACCCGGCACCCGAGCCCGCGCCCGGCGGTGTCGCCCCGGGCGCGGCCGGCGGGGACCCGGCGGGCGCGGTGGGCGCAGTGGGCAGCACGACCGCCCGTCGTACGGGTACCACCGGCGCGTCGTCTTCGCCGTCCGTCCCGGGGCCGTCGGAACCGGTGTCGCGCGGCGGCCGTGAGGTGGGCATGCGTCGTCTCCGTAAGGTCTCAGACGGCCCGCGCGGGGCCGTACGGCGCTGGCCGCGGCCGTCGACCGGCCGCGGTTCGGCGCCATCCTCCCCCACGGCGGGGCGCCCCGGCCCGGGAACCCGCCGACTCCGCGCCCTGCGGCCCGGCTCCGGCGTGCACGCCCCCAACAGCCCCTGCGGCGCACCGAGATGACGCCCTTGCGCCGGAGCGTAGTCCCGGCCTGCTCAGCGCGCGGCGGCGGGGTACCGCAGGCCGTCGTAGAGCAGCTCGGTGATCCGCGCGGCTTCCTCCCGCCAGGCGCCGGTGGCCCGCAGGTTGCAGACGCCGCCCATCGCGCGCAGCACCGTCCGGCCGTCGACGTCGGCCCGTACGGTGCCCTGCGCGGCGCCCGCGGCGAGCAGGTGGTCCAGGCAGCCGGCCATCCGCGAGCGCGCGTCGTCGAAGACCGGCGAGTCCGTCGCCATGATCCCGGCGAGCGCCCCGGCCATGCCCTTGCCGACCGCCGCGTGCTCCACGAGCAGCAGCAGGAAACGGTGCAGGGCCTCGTCCGCCGTGTACCGCTCCAGGAGCGCGTCGGGCGCGGCGCACAGGTCGGCGACCTCCTGCCGGTAGACCTCCTCAACCAGCGCCTCGCGGGTCTCGAAGTGCCGGTAGAGGGTACCGACCGCGACCCCGGCGCTGCGGGCGATGTCCTCGATGTGTGCGTCTTCGTCCCCGCTGCCGGCGAGGAACGCCTCGCGCGCCGCGGCGAGCAGGGCGTCCCGGTTGCGCCGGGCGTCGGCGCGCAGGGGTCGTGATGCGGGCAACACTGCCTCCATAAGGTGAATCTGGTTCACTATAGTTACCGGAGTCCGGTTCACCTTATCGAAGGAGCGGCAGACATGACCATGTCCGAAAACGAGCTTGCGGGCCTGCGGGTGCTGGTCACCGGAGCGAGCCGCGGCATCGGGGCGGCCACCGCCCGCCGTTTCGCGGCGGCCGGCGCGCAGGTGCTGACCGCCTCGCGCACCGCTCCCCCGCAGGACTTCCCGGCGACCTTCCTGCCCGCGGACCTCGCGACCGGGCAGGGCGTCGCCGACCTCGCCCGCCGGGTGGTCGACCTCGTCGGCGGTGTGGACGTGCTGGTGGACAACGCGGGCGCGACCACCGGCGCGGTGCCCACCCTGGAGCGCTCCGACGAGCTCTGGCGCCGCGACCTGGACGTCAATCTGCTCGCCGCGGTGCGCCTGGACCGGGCCCTGGTGCCGGGCATGGTGGAGCGCGGCTCGGGCGTGGTCGTGCACGTCTCCTCGATCGCGAGCCGCCTGCCGCAGCCGGCCGACGCCTCATACGCCGCGGCCAAGGCGGCGCTCAACGCCTACAGCCGCGAACTGGCCACCGCCGTGGGCAAGGACGGCGTCCGCGTGGTGTGCGTGCTGCCCGGGTTCGTGGTCACCGAGGGCGCGGACGCGCACCTGCGGCAGCTCGCCGAGGACCAGGGCGTCGGCCTGGCCGAGATGCGGCAGCAGATCGTGGACCACCTCGGCGTGCCCATGGGCCGCCCCGGCGAGCCCGAGGACGTCGCCGAGATGATCGCCTTCCTCGCCTCCCCCCGCGCCAAGTGGCTGACCGGCGCGCAGTTCCGGGTCGACGGCGGCATCGTGCCCGCGGTCTGAATCCCCTGCCTGTCCCCGAACGCGTCACATCCAGCGAAAGCAGGCCATCCGAATGAAGTTCACCCTGGCCGCGGTGCTCCTGGAGGCCGCCGACCCCGAGCCGGAGAGCGCCTTCTGGCACCGGCTCCTCGGCGGCACCCTCATGCGCACCCCCACCCACCACTTCCTGCGGGCCGAGGGGCTGCCGGTGCTCGTCGTCCAGTCGGCGCCGGGCCAGCTGCCGCCGCAGTGGCCCGACGGCCGCTCGCAGCAGGTCCACGTCGACCTCGCGGTCGACGACCTGCCGGCGGCCGACCGGCGGGCGGTCGAGGCCGGGGCGCGCCGGCTGCGGCCGCCGCACCCGGCGCCGGACGAGCCGGCCACCGGCTCCCGTGTGTACGCCAGCCCGGCCGGGCACCCCTTCTGCCTGCGCGCGGGGTAGGTGCTGCGGCTTCCGGTGCGACCGCCGAAACCGTGGGCGGCGGAAGGGGTCAGCGGGGCGCGTCCATGCGCTGGGTGCCGACGACCGCCAGCAGGCGCAGCGCCTCCTCGGCGGAGGAGCCGGGCTCGGCGGTGTAGATCACCAGCTGCTGGTCGCGGTCGGCGATGTCGAGGACGTCGCAGTTGACGGTGACCGGCCCGACCAGCGGGTGCTGGAAGGTCTTGCGCAGCGTGGGTTCGACGGCGACGTCGTGGGCGTCCCACAGCTGCCGGAACTCCTCGCTCCCGGCGAGGAGTTCGCCGACCAGCCCGGAGATCTCGGGGGCGTCGGGGTAGCGGGCGGCGGTGGCGCGCAGCCGCTGCGCCGTGTTGCGGGCGAACTCCTCGGCGTCCGAGACGCCGTACAGCCGCTGCCCCAGGCCCCCCGGCCCGAGGAAGGCGCGCCGCGCGAGGTTGCGGTCGCGCGGCGCCACGGCGGAGAAGTCCTCCATGAGCGCGGCCGCGAGGTCGTTCCAGGCCAGCACCTCGGTGGTCGCGGACGTCACGATCGCCGCGGCCTGCGGCAGCCGCCGCAGCAGGTCCAGGATGCTCTGCCGGACCGCGCGCGGCGGCCCGGCCGAGGGGATGGGCGGGGCGCCGGCCAGGTGGTGGAGGTGGTCGCGTTCGGCGTCGGTCAGCCGCAGGGCGCGGACCAGGCCGGCCAGCACCTCGCGCGAGGGGCGCGGGCCGCGGGCCTGCTCCAGGCGCGTGTAGTACTCCGTGGAGATGAACGCCAGCTGCGCCACCTCCTCGCGGCGCAGCCCGGGGGTGCGCCGCCGTGTCCCCGACGGCAGCCCCACCTCGGCCGGGCTGATCCGCTCCCGCCTGCTCCGCAGGAAGGCGGCAAGTTCGTGTCGGTCCATGCCGCCAGTCTCCGCCCCCGCGGCCCCCGTAGCCAGGTACCGCCAGGCCCTGGCTGCGCCCGCGGCCCGCGCATCCGGGCGCCGGCGCCCGCCCGTCCCGCCCGGGTGGGGGCGGGACGGGCGGCGGGGCGCGCAGGCGTCAGGACCGGCTGGGCGCCGGCGGCGGCTCGCTCAGGTCGATCGAGGAGGTCGCGAACTCCCCCGCGAGGCCGAGCGCCTCGTCCTCGCGGATCTCCGCGGCGGTGAGGGTGCCGCCGCCGGCGGCGGCCCGGGGGACGCCGAAGAGCGCCATCAGCGCGGCCACGAGGAAGAACAGCCCGCCGAGGCCGAAGGTCAGGACGAAGGCGCCCTCGGTCGGGAGCGTGACCGGCCCGGACGGCAGGCGGTGCGTGGCGACCTGGCTGGCCAGGATCGTGACGACGAGCGCGCTGCCGATGGCGCCGCCGACGGTCCGCATGATCGAGTTGATGGAGTTGGCGACGCCGGTCTCGTGGGCGCCGATGTTCATCACCAGCAGCGCGGGCATCGCGGCGTAGGCGATGGCGATGGCGGCGTTGCAGATGACGACGCCGATGATCATCTCGGCGGTGGTGGCGTGCAGCGAGGCGAGCAGCACCATGCCGACCAGGCCGATGACGCAGGCGAGCAGCAGCACCAGGCGCGGCCCGATCCGGGAGACCAGCCGCCCGGCGAGCGGGCCGGTGAACATCGAGACGACGGCGCCGGGGAGCATGAACAGCACGCTGGTGCGCAGCACCGACGCGTGGAAGCCGTATCCGGCGACCGCGTCGGGGGTCTCGACGAAGTAGGTGACGCCGAGGAAGACGCTGAACATCGCGAAGCCTATGCACAGCGCGGCGATGTTGGTGGCGAGCACCGGGCGGCGGACCAGCAGGTCGAAGGTGACCAGGGGTTCGCGGGTGCGCCGCTGGAGCGCGACGAAGCCGGCCAGGACCACCACGGCGGCGGCGAACAGCCCGATGACCTTCGGCGAGCCCCAGCCCCAGGTGTGGCCCTGGGAGAGCGGCAGCAGCAGGCAGACCAGGCCGACGCCGAGGACCGCCGCGCCCCGGTAGTCCACCCGCCCGCCCTGGCCGGGGTGGCGCGGGATCGCGACGGCGGACAGCGCCAGGACGACCAGGGTCATGCCGACGCACAGCCAGAAGATCCGCCGGTAGTCGGCGTCGCCCTGGGTGAGCAGGCCGGTCGCGACCAGCGCGATACCGCTGCCGACGCCGAGCGCGGAGGCGGTGATCGCCATCGCGCCGGTGAGCTTCTCCCGGGGCAGCGACTGGCGCAGCACGCTGATCGCCAGCGGGAAGAGGCCGAAGCTGGCGCCCTGGAGGACCCGCCCGAGGATCAGCAGCCCGATGCTGTGGGTGACCGCGGCCAGCACGCTGCCGGCCAGCGTGACGACCAGCGCGGCGAGGATGACCCGCCGGTGGCCGAAGACGTCGCCGATCCGGCCGAGCAGGGGGGTCACGGCGGAGGCGGTGAGCATCGTCGAGGTGGTGACCCAGCCGACGGCGGTGGCCGAGGCGCCCAGCTGGGTGCCGATCTCCGGCAGCACCGGGACCACGAGCGTCTGGATCATGGAGAGGAGGAAGACCGCCGCCGCCATGGTCACCACGACAAGGCGCGCCGAGACCACTCCTGCGACCTCGGTCGAGGTTCGTTCATGAGGCATGTACCCACCATAGCGAGCCGACTCGACACATGTCGATTATTGCCGACGCCCGTGGATATTCCGCGCGAGGCCGTAGGCTGGCGGCATGGCAGCAGACACCACCGGCAGCCCGGTCCGGCGCCGCGGCGGGCCGACGAAGGGCGCGCTGCGCGAGGAGCGGATTCTCGACGCGACCCGGCGCCTGGTCACCGAGCGCTCGATGGCCGACATCACCATCGACGACATCGCCGCGGCCGCCGGGATCTCCCGGACGAGCTTCTACTTCTACTTCCCGACCAAGCAGGCGGTGCTCGCCGCGCTGATGGAGCAGGTCTGGGAGCGCTTCGGCCAGACCCACGGGTGGTTCGCCAGCAGCGGGCCGAGCCCGGCCGAACTGCGCGACCAGCTGCGGCGGGTGGCGGAGATGTGGCAGGAGAACAGCAAGGTGCTGGCCTGCGCCATGCCGGGCGGCTTCGCGGTGGGCTACCAGCCGCTGGAGGAGTTCGTCGGCCGCACCAAGCAGCGGTTCGTGGACGGGCTCGCCGACAAGATCCGCCGCGACCGCGCGGCCGGCCTCGCGCCCGAGGGCGTCGACGCCGCCGCGCTCGCCCGCATGGTGGCCGTCGTCCGCGACCACCGGATCTCCGAGATCACCGACCTGCCCGCGCGGCAGCGCGAGGGCGCCCTGGACGAGCTGGCCACGGTCGTCCTGCGGATGATCTACTGACCGGCCCCCTGCCGGCCCGGGAGCATCGACAGGGCCTGGGCGCGCTGCGCGACCAGCCCGTCGTACGTGCCCTCCCGCTCGGCCCAGCGGTGCATGAGGACCTTCTCCACCAGGATCTCGTCCGGGGTGGGCTCCTGGGCGAGCAGCCCCATGACCTCGGTGGCGAAGCCGTCCAGCGGCAGCGCGTGCGGGTTGACCTGCTCCTGGCCCGCGGTGGCCACGGCCGGCGGGACGAGTTCCACGACGCCGACGCCGGTGCCCGCGAGCTGGACCCGCAGCGCCTCGGAGTAGGCGTGCACCGCGGCCTTCGAGGCGGCGTAGGTCGGCATCGGCGGGAAGGGCAGGAAGGCGATCCCGGAGGTGACCGTGATGAAGGTGCCGGCGCCGCGCCCGACCAGGTGCGGGGTGAAGGCGTCGACGACCCGGATGGTGCCGAGCAGGTTGGTGTCGACCGTCGTCCGGGCCGCCTCGAAGTGCGCCGGGTCGCGCAGGTCCTCCAGCAGCATGACGCCGGACATGGTGATCACCGTGTCCAGGTCGGGGTGCAGGGCCAGGACGGCGTCCCGGACGGCCGTGACGGACGCGTCGTCGGTGACGTCGGCCTCGAAGGTGCTGAAGCCCTCGGCGGCCAGCTCGGCCAGGGCGTCCGCGTTGCGCCCGGCGACGGCCACGGTGCTGCCCGCGGCGGCGAACCGCCGGGCCAGCTCCCGGCCGATGCCGGACGTGCCCCCGACGACGAGGACGGTGCGGTGGGCGAGTTCCATGAGATGTCCCTTCGAATCCGGAGCGTCGGCGGCGGTCAGGTCCGCGGCGCCCCTTCTGCCATGGTCACCGTCGTTCGGCGACGGCGACACCGCAAGTCTCGGCCGGGCGGGCCGGGCCTGGCAGAGCCCCGCACATCCGGGGTCCTGGCAGGGCCCCCTCTGGCGGCCGCCGTCCGCATTACGGTGGCGGTATGACCGGGAGAACCGGACCGGGAGAAGAGGTGGCGGGATGAAGGACGTCGCGTCCGACAACCGGCTGGGCAGCTATCTGCGGGCCCGGCGCGAACTGGTCACCCCGGCGCAGGCCGGGCTGCCGCCGGGCGGAACCAGGCGGGTGCCGGGGCTGCGGCGCGAGGAGGTGGCCCTGCTCGCGGGGATCAGCGCGGACTACTACCTGCGGCTGGAGCGCGGCCGGGACAAGAACCCCTCGGTGCAGGTCCTGGAGTCGCTGGCGCGCGTGCTGCGCCTGGACGACGTGGAGCGGGCCTATCTGCTGGGGCTGGCCGCCGCCCGGCCGCGGGCGCCGCGGCGCAGGCGGCCGGAGCAGGTGCCCGCGCGGCTGCACCACCTGCTGGCGCACTTGACGGTCCCGGCGTTCGTGGAGGGCCGCGCCTTCGACGTGCTGGCGTCCAACTCCATGGCGCTGGCGCTGTCCCCGCGGCTGCGGCCGGGCGAGAACCGGCTGCGCTCGCTCTTCCTGGACCCCGAGGAGCAGGCGTTCCACCGCGACTGGGCGCAGGCGGCGGCCGGGTTCATCGCCGCGCTGCGCACCACCATCGGCGACGACACCGACAACCCCCGGTTCGTGGAGGTCGTCGGCGAGCTGGCGCTGTCCAGCCAGCGCTTCCGTACGCTCTGGGCCCGGCACGACGTCCGCGAGCTGAACGGCGGCACCACCACCGTGGTGCACCCGGTCGTGGGCGAGATGCGCCTGCACCGCGACAAGCTCCCGGTCGAGGACGTGATCCTCGTCGTCTACTACCCCGACAAGGACAGCGAGAGCGACGAGAAGATGCGGCTGCTGGCCTCCCTGGCCGCCGCCGCGCCCGACACCGAAACTGACGCCGCCACCGACACCGAGGCCGCCTGGCGGCCCGCGCCGGGCGCCGGTGGTGGGGACGTCAGGCCCGGCGGCGCGGGCTGATCACCGTGAACAGGCCCCCGTCGGGGTCGCGCAGTTCCGCATAGCTGCCCGCGTGGGTGGTGCCCTGGCCGACCAGCTGGCCGCCCAGGCCCCGGGCGGCGGCCACGCAGGCTTCGGTGTCGGGCACCGGGAACTGCACGTCCCAGTGCGGCCGCAGCGTGGGGTCGGGGTCGGCCTCGACGGCGCCGGAGCCGAGCCGGGCCACGACGGCCTCGCCGCTGCGCACCACGACCTCCTCGTGTTCGTAGTCCACGGTGCAGCCGTCCGGGCTGCCGTCGGCCCACTGGAGGACGCCGCCGTAGAAGATCGCGGCCTCGAAGGCGTCGCGGGTGCGCAGCCGCAGCACCACCGGGCCCTGGTCGTGCCAGGTCTCCCAGCCGGCGGGCAGCTTGCCGTCCCACACGCCGAAGACGGCGCCGTCGCGGTCGGCGGCGACCAGGGCGCGGCCGGTGGCGAAGGCGACCGGGCCGAGCGCGACCGTGGCGCTGCGCTCGCGGATGCGGGCGGCGGCTTCGTCCACCTGGGGGACGGAGAAGAACGGCGTCCAGCCGACGGCGACCTGGAGGTCCGCGGCGAGGGCGCCGATGCCCGCGACGGGGCGGCCGTCGCCGAGCGCGAACGCGAAGTGGTCGCCGAGGGTGGTGTTGCGGAACTCCCACCCGAGCACGCTGCCGTAGAACTTCTCGGCGGCCTGGAGGTCGCGCGCGGTCAGGTGGGCCCAGCACGGCGCGCCGCGGGGCGCGTCGCGGGGGGTCGGGGCGGTGGAGGGCGCGGCTGGCTGCTCGCTCGTCACTGTGGTGTCGTTCCGTTCGTGGGACTGGGCACTGCCCGGGGACGGCCTGGTGCGTCGCCTCGCCTTCCCCGGTACGGCGTGATCATGCCTGGTGGTGCGCCCCGGTTCGCGGATCGCGCGCGGGTCGCGGGGCGGCCGGGTCGGTGCCGGGTGCGCGGACGGGTCCGGCCGGCACCGGCGGCGTGTGCAGGACGTTACCGGTTCCGGGCGGTGCGTGACCGGGCGGGGTCGGTCCGGCCCGGGCGGGCGGGCGGACAGCGGTGAGGGCCCGCCGGGTGCGGCGGGCCCTCACCGGGGACCGGGGCGGTGCTCCGGACGGGTACTGCGGCTGCCTCAGTCGCCGTACCCGGCCGGCTCCCGCGGCCGGTCCGGGCGGTCGTACGCCTGCGGCCGGGCGGGGGCGGGCGGGCGCAGCGGGCCGCGGGCGAGCCGGTGCGCGCCGAAGGCGAGCAGGACCGCGAGCAGGCCGCCGCCGCCGGTCCACAGCCAGCGCGGCGACCACCAGGTGCCGGCCCAGCCGCCCGAAGGGGCGACGCGCGGGCCGTTGGCGGTGACCACAGGTGCCACCGAGCCGTCGACGGCCTGGCTGCCCGCGGTGCCGTCGGAGGTGGCCTCGACCGCGGCCTGCACCGGCTGGCCGAGGTCGGTCGAGGGCAGGTCGAGCACGGTCACCCGAACGTAGTAGGCGCCGCGCAGCGGGTCGTTCGCCCACGGCTCGGACCAGGAGCGGATGGTGCGCAGGTGGCAGACGAGGTCGACGGAGGCCGCGTCGGCGGCCGCGGTGACGGTCTGGTTGCCGTAGCGGCAGGACTGGTGGCGGCGCAGGCCGTCGTAGACGTCCACCTGCCAGGTGGACGCGCCGTGCCGGGTGGCGGTGGTGGGGAAGGTGACGGTGGCGTGCACGGTGACGTGCTGGCCGGTGTCGGCGGGGAACTGCCAGTACAGGTAGTCGCCCGCCGAGGCGTCGGCGGTCGCGCGCACGCCCTGGTCGATGACGGTCGCGGTGCGGAAGTCGGTGCCGGCCTGGGTGGGCGGCGCGTCGGACCCGGTCGCGGTGGCCGTGGGGTCCGGGGTGGCCGTGCCGTCGTCGGCCGCGGCCGGGCCGGTCAGTGCGGTCAGTGCGGCGGCGGCCAGCAAGGTGGCGGCGCCCAGCAGCCGTGCGGTGCGCATCAGCGGGTCCCTCCGGTGTTCATGCGCCAGCGGGCGGCCCAGCCGGTGAGCAGTCCGGCGACGGCGCCGACGGCGGCGAGCAGACCCAGCAGCCACCAGCCGCGGCCCAGGCCGTAGAAGGCGACGTCGGAGGGCTGGTCGGGGCTGTGCACGAGGTCGATGGACAGCTCGACCGGCAGCCCGGGGGTGGTCTTCACCGAGGCGGGCGCGGAGAAGGAGTTGCCGACCTGGAGGCACACGGTCTCGGCCGGGGTGTCGTCGTCGGCGTCCGGCTTCGGGTAGCGGATGCCGGCGGAGACGGCGTCGGTGCGGCCGGTGCCGCCCTCGTCGTCGCGGACGATCTCGCGGCCGTGCAGGGTGACGCCGCGCAGCAGCACGCCGTAGTCGGCGTTGACGGTGCGGTCGTCGGAGACGGTGGCGGAGGCGCGCAGTTCCTGGCCGGGCTCGACCTGGACGCGGTACCAGCGGTTCTGGGAGAACGTCTCGCGGTCGGTGTACAGGCCGCGCTTGAGGACCGGTGCGGCCTGGCAGGTGTCGGCGCCCTGGACGGCGGTGGGGGTGACCGCGGTGTCGGTGGCGCGCTTGACCAGCTGGGTGACCTTGGTGGTGAGCTGCTGGCGGTGCTGGACGGTGGTGTAGGTGCCGCCGGTGGCCTCGGCGATGCAGCTGAGCTGGCTGCGGGTGTGGGTGTCGGGCACGAGGCCGAGGGTGTCGATGGTCAGGTCGACGCCCTGGGCGGCGATCTGCCGGGCGACGTCGCAGGGGTTGGCGGCGCAGGTGTCCTCGCCGTCGGTGATGAGCACCAGGCGGTGGGTGCCGCCTCCGCCCTTGATGTCCTGGGCGGCGGCCAGCAGCGCGGGGCCGATCGGGGTCCAGCCGGTGGGCTGGAGGGTGGCGACGGCGCTCTTGGCCTGGTCGCGGTTGAGGGCGCCGACGGGGTAGAGCTGCCGGGTGTCCTTGCAGCCGGTCTTGCGGTCGTCGCCGGGGTAGTTCGCGCCGAGGGTGCGGATGCCGAGGTCGACGTCCTGGGGGGTGGAGTCCAGCACGTCGTCGAAGGCCTGCTTCGCAGCGGACATCCGGGACTGCCCGTCGATGTCCTTGGCGCTCATCGAACCGCTGACGTCCAGGACGAGTTCGACCTTGGCGGTGGCCCCGGGCACGGGCTCCCCCGCGTGGGCGGTGGCCGGCACGAGGCCGCAGGCCAGTGCGGCCGTCAGCCCGCAGGCCGTACCGACGGCCAGTAGCTTTCGGATGATCATCGCACTGATCGTAGTGAGGGTCGGCCGAATCCCGAAGTCGCCTGGTCAGCAAGGTCGTTGGGGCCGCCGGAGCGACTTTGACAGTTCTTTACAACCCGGCCGCGGGCTCTGTCGTCTCTGCTGCCGATTCCGGACGACGGGTTCCGCGAGTCGCCCGGGGAGACCGCCCCGGGAGGGGCCTGGGCACGACAACCGGGGAGACAAGGAGCAGGACATGCGCAGGAGTTCACTCGCCGCCGGGGCCGCCGGGGCCGCGGTGTTCGCGCTGACCGCGCTGGGCGCCGCACCCGCGACGGCCACCGCGCCCCCAGCCGACGCCTCGGGCACCCCGATGTGCGCCACCGCGCAGCTCAGCGCCGCCCTCGGCGGCGGCGACGCGGGCGCCGGCAACCTCTACCGCTACCTGGTGCTGACCAACACCGGCACCGCCACCTGCCACCTGACCGGCTACCCGGGCCTGTCGATGCTCGACGCGAACGGCACGCAGATCGGCCGGCCCGCCACGCGGGACGCGCGCACCTACTCCGCGGTCGTGCTGCGGCCCGGCGGCTCGGCGAGCGACACCATCCACACCGTCAACCACCAGGGCACCTGCCTGCCGGCGTCCACGAAGCTGAAGGTCTACCCGCCGGGGAACACCGCGTCGCTGACCATCCCCGGCGTCATCACCGACTGCTACGACACGTTCGCCATCACCCCGCTGGCCGCGGGCACGGGCGGCAACGACGGCGGCACCCCGACGTCCGCGCCGACCGGGGCGCCCACCGCCGCGCCGACCCCGGGCACCAGCGGCGGGGCGCAGGTGCCGACGGTGCCCTCGGGCGCCCCCGACACGGGCCTGGCGGCGACCGGCTCGCACAGCAGCGACTCCACCGTGCTCGCGGCGACCGGCGCGGGTGTGGCCGCGCTCGGTGCCGCGGGCGTCGCGGTGGCGCTGCGCCGCAAGGTGCGGGCCGGCCGTTGAAAGGTCCGGCCGGCGTGACCGCCGTACGCCAGGGGGCCGCCGGCCGCCGGAACCGCCGCGGGGGCGCCCTGTGCGCGCTCGCGGCGGGTCTGGCGCTGCTGTGCGGGTGCCAGTCGACCGCGCCCGCGCAGACTCCGTCCGACGGCGGCTCGGTGACGCCCGCCGCCACCGCCCCGGCGGCCACCGCCCCGGGCGCGGGCGGCACTCCGTCGGCGGCGAACGCCCCGGGCCCGATGGCGCGTTCGGTGCCCTCGCGGCTGCGCATCCCGTCGATCGGCGTGGACACCCCCGTCATGGCGCTGGGCCTGGCGTCCGACGGCCAGGTGCAGGTCCCGCCGATCGCCAAGGACGCGCCCGCGGGCTGGTACGACGGCTCGCCGACGCCCGGGCAGCTCGGCCCGTCGGTGCTGCTCGGCCATGTCACGGTGGGCGCCTACGGCGACGGCGTCTTCCTGCACCTGGACCGGATGCGCGCGGGCGAGACCATCGCGGTGACCCGGGCGGACGGCTCCGTGGCGACCTTCTCCGTCGACCGGGTGCAGACCGTCGCGAAGTCCCGTTTCCCGACGTCGTCGGTGTACGGGAACGTCGACCACCCCGAACTGCGTCTCATCACCTGCGGCGGCACCCGGATCAGCGGGGGCGGCGGCTACCCGGACAACGTGATCGTGTACGCCTCACTGGTCTCCGGGGCGTGAGCCGGATGGCGCCCGCCGGTCCGCTCGGCCTCACGGGACCGGTACGGTCGGCGGAGCCACGACGAGAAGCAGGAGGAGCGACCATCCGGTCTCAAGAGCGCGCCGCCTCCGAGCTGTTCGCGGCCCTGTACCCGCGGCTGGCGGGCTGGGTGCGCAAGCTGGTGGACGACGACGGGACCGCGCACGAGATCGCCGCCGAGGCGTTCACCCGGCTGTGGGCGCGCTGGACGAAGGTGGAGGAGCCCAGCGGCTTCCTCTACGTGACCGCGGCCAACCTGGTGCGCGACCACTGGCGCAGACTGGAGCGCGAACGGCGCGCGCTGCGCCGGGTGAAGACGGAGGAAGCGGTGAAGCAGCAGCCGGAGGCGGCCGACCCCACGGTGCGGATGCTGGTGCAGTCGCTGCCGGAGCGGCTGCGCGACCCTGCGCTGCTGTACTACTTCGCCGACCTGCCGGTCCGGGAGGTGGCGGCCCTGCTCGGCCGCCGGGAGGGCACCGTCAAGGCCGATCTGCACGCCGCCCGCGAACACCTGCGCGCCAAGCTCGGGGAGCACCATGACCGGATTTCCTGACGGCCCCGCGCTTCCCCCGGACGGCACCGGCCCCGGCGGGCCGGACGGGCCGGCCCGCGGCGCGGACGGGGCCGACGACCCCCTGGAGCGGCTGCTGCGGCCCGCGGGCGGCTATCTGGCGCCTCCGCCCGGCGCGTTCGAGCGCGTCCGGCGGCGGGCCGCGCGCCGGCGCCGGGTGCGGGCACTGGCCGGCGGCACCGCGGCCGCCGCGGTGGTCGCGGGCGCGCTGTTCCTGACCGGCGTGGTCTCCCCCGGCGGCGACGGGCAGGTGGTCGGCCCGCCCGCCGACCGGTCGCTGGCCAGCAGCGGCCCCGCGCTCTCGCCGAAGCCCACGCACACCGCCGCGGCGCCCAGCGCCACCGGCGGTCAGCGCCCCACGCCGTCCGCGGGCCGGGCGACGTCCACACCGTCGGCGACCGCCACCCCGCCGGGCGCCGCGGGCGGCGCACCGAGCGCTTCCCCGACCACGCCGGATGCCACCCCGATGTGCACCGCCGCGCAGCTGTCGGCGAGCCTGGGCGGCAGCGACGCGGGCGCGGGCAACCTCTACCGCTACCTGGTGATCACCAACACCGGCACGGCGTCCTGCCACGTCACCGGCTACCCGGGCCTGTCGATGCTCGACGCGAACGGCACGCAGATCGGCCGGCCCGCCACCCGCAGGACGCTGGACTACTCCCCCGTCGTGCTCGCGCCCGGGGGCACCGCCAGCGCCACCATCCACACCGTCGACCAGCAGGGCACCTGCCTGGCCACCTCGGCGCGGCTGAAGATGTACCCGCCGGGCAGCAAGGCGTCCCTGACGTTCGCCGGGCAGGTCACCGACTGCGACGACATGTTCGAGATCACCCCCTTCACCGCGGGCCGGACCGGCAATCCGCCGTCCTGAGCCGCGGCGTACGCCCCGGGGCGCCCGGCGCCCGGAGCAGGGCTCGATGCGGTAACGGCAGGTGGGGACCGGCGGGCCGACCGGCCGGTACGGGCCTAACCTGGCGGACGGGGAAGGTGAGGTGAGCGTGCTGCGACGAGGCCGGGCCGGGCGCCCGCAGGAGACGCCGGACGCCCCGCGGACCGACGGGGACGCGTACGGCGGCGCCGTCGTCGGCCCCGAGGGCGCCGAGGGCGGCGCGGACCTGCTCGACGACAGCGGCAGCAGCCGGCTGCCGGCCGGCATGGAGCGGCCGTCGGCGCCGCTGCCGCTGACGGTGCTGCCGTACGCGGTGATGGCCGTGGTGGCCCTGGCCGACGGGATCGGCGGGCAGAGCGTCGGGGTGCTGCCGCTGGTCTCGCTCGGCCCGGCCTTCGCCGGGCTGGTCGGCTCCTGGCAGCGCACCGCGGTGATCGGCGCGCTGGCGGTGGCCGTGGTGTGCGCGCTGGGCGAGGTCGACGGCCTCTTCGGCCAGCGGCGCGGCTTCGCCTCGATCGGCGCCGTGGTCGGGGTGACCGTGGCCGCGGTGATCGCCGCGGTCACCCGGCAGCGGCGCGAGGCGGAGTTGGCGAACGTCCGGTCCATCGCGGAGGTCGCGCAGCGGGTGCTGCTGCGGCCGGTGCCGCGCAGCGCCGGGCGGCTGCGGGCTGCCGTGTCGTACACCTCGGCGGTGACCGAGGCGCGGATCGGCGGGGACCTGTACGAGGTGGTGCCGACGCCGGCCGGGGTGCGGGTGGTCATCGGCGATGTGCAGGGCAAGGGTTTGGCGGCGGTGGAGACGGCCGCGGTGGTGGTGGGCGCGTTCCGGGAGGCGGCCCATGACGAGCCGACCCTGGAGGGCGTCGGCGGCCGGGTGCGGCGCGCGGCGGACCGTACGCTGAGCGGCGAGAAGTTCGTGACGGCGGTGATGGCGCAGATCGATCCGCTCGGCCGCACCACGCTGCTGAACTTCGGCCACCCGCCGCCGATGCTGGTCCGCCCCGGCGGGAAGGTGGACTTCCCCGAGCCGCCGCAGTACGCGCTGCCGCTGGGTCTGGGGCTGCGGCCGACGGAGCTGCCGCCGCCGTTCGAGGTGGACTTCCGCCCGGGCGACCAGCTGCTGCTGTACACCGACGGCGTCACCGAGGCGCGCGATCCGGCCGGGGCGTTCTACCCGCTGGGCGAGCGGGCGCACCTGCTGGCCGACCCCGACCCGCAGCGCGCGCTGGAGGCGCTGCGGGCCGACCTGATCGCGCACACCGGGGGGCCGCTGCACGACGACGCGGCGATGCTGCTGCTGCGCTACCGGGAGCCGCGGGCCGCGCTCGGTCCGGGGCCCGACGGCGTCAGCGGCAGTCCGGGTGGCCCCAGCCGTCCGGGTTCTTCGTGATCGGCTCGCCCGCGGCGTAGGGGCGCCCGCAGCGGCAGCGGCCGGGGTACTTCGCTTTCAGGGTGCGCACCGCGCCCGCGCCGCCGGAAGAGGCGCCCGAGGCGCCGGACCCGCCGCCGGCCGGGGCGGCGCCCCTGGCGGCGCGGGCGCCGCCCTTGGGCGGCTTGCGGCTGGCGGCCGGCGCGGGCGGCGGCGCCGGGGAGCCGGCGGCGCTGCCGGCCGGCTGCTGGGCGACGGCGGCCTGGCTGGCGGCCCGGTCGGCGAAGTCGTTGAGCCGGTCGCCGTCGACCTGGTGCGCGGGCACGTAGCGGAACTCGACGGTGCGCCCGGCCAGCAGGTTGTCGATGCGGACCACCAGGTCCTGGTTGGCCACGGGCTTGCCGGCGGAGTTCTTCCAGCCGTTGCGCTTCCAGCCCGGCAGCCAGCTGGTGACCGCCTTCATCGCGTACTGGGAGTCCATCCGGACCTCCAGCGGCACCGCCGGGTCGGCGGCGGTCAGCAGCCTCTCCAGGGCGGTGAGTTCGGCGACGTTGTTGGTCGCGGTGCCCAGCGGGCCCGCTTCCCAGCGCTCGGGCTCGCCCGAGGCGTCGGCCATGACCCAGGCCCAGGCGGCCGGGCCGGGATTTCCTTTGGACGCGCCGTCACAAGCGGCGGTGATGCGGTCTGCCACGCTCCGATCATGCCACCCGGCGCGGGCGGCGCGGACCCGGGCGGGCCGGATGCGCCGCCCGGGGCCGGGCCGGGCGTCACTTCTGCTGGAGGCCGGCGCCCGCGGCGTGCTCGCGGACCTGCTCGGGTGTCAGGTAGGCGCCGGTGTACTCGAAGTCCCGCATCGCGGCCGGGGTGCGGGCCAGGAAGCCGATCCGGACGAAGTCGTCCCCGGCGACCGCGTTGAGCAGCCAGTTGGTCAGCACCCGGGTCTTGGCGACATTGGTGCGCATCGCCGACAGGTGGTAGCCGCGGGCGACGGACTGCGCGACCGTGCCGCGCAGCTCGATGCCGAGCGGTTTGGAGACCGCGTCGCGGCCGCCGAGGTCCACCACCAGGCCGAGGTCGTGGTGCACGTAGGGCTGGAGCGGGCGGCCGCGCAGTGTCGCGATGACGTTGTCGGCCACGGTGCGGCCCTGGCGCATGGCGTGCTGGGCGGTGGGCGGGCAGACCGCGCCCTCCTCGTCCTTGGCGAGGTCGGGTACGGCGGCGGCGTCGCCGAGGGCGAAGACCCCCGAGCGGCCCGGCACGGTCATCTGGGCGGTGACCGCCAGCCGGCCGCGGACGGTCTCCGCGTCGAGCGTGCCGATCAGCGGGCTCGCGGTGACGCCCGCGGTCCAGATCAGGGTGCGGCAGGGCAGCACCCGGCCGTCGGTCAGGGTGACCTCGTCGGGGCCCGCCTTGGCGACGGACACGCCGAGCGAGATGTCGATGCCGCGGTCGCGGAGGATCTGCTGCGCGCTGCGGCCGAGCTTGTCGCCGAGCTCGGGCATGAGCTTCGGCGCGATGTCGATCAGGTGCCACTTGATCTGCCGCGGGTCCAGCCGCGGGTAGCGGCACAGCGCGTTGGTGGTCAGGCGCTGGAGGCAGGCGGCGGTCTCGGTGCCGGCGTAGCCGCCGCCGACGACGACGAACTGCAGGCGCGCGGCGCGCTCGGCCTCGTCGTTGCTGGCGTCGGCGAGGTCGAGCTGCGCGATCACGTGGTCGCGGATGAAGGCGGCCTCGGCGAGGGTCTTCATGCCGCGCGCGTGGTCGGCGAGCCCGGGGATGTCGAAGGTGCGGGTGACGCTCCCGGGGGCCAGCACGATGTAGTCGTACGGCTCGTTGACGATCTCGCCGGTGACGCTGCGGACCACGCAGACCTTCGCCTTGGTGTCCACGCCGATCGCGCCGCCGGGGATGATCCGGGTGCGGTAGCGGTGGCTGCGGCGCAGCGACACCGCGATGGACTGCGGGGTCAGGATGCCGGAGGCGACCTGCGGCAGCAGGGGCAGGTACAGCTGGTAGGAGAACGGCGTCACCAGGGCGAGGTCGGCTTCCTCGGCGCCGAGTCTGCGCTCCAGCCGCCGTACGCACCCCACTCCGGCGAAGCCGGCGCCCACCACGAGGATCTTCGGTCGTGCCACGGTAGCCCTTCCCTTCTGGCGGCCTGGCTTTCGTCCTTGAGCGGTCGGCTGCCCGCGGATCGCGGCTTCGCACTTCCGTCCTACCGCGCGCCGGGGGTGTCCGCCAGCGGAGGGAACGGCTGCGCGGCGGGGGTCGGCACCGGCCGCCGCCCGGATACCGGGTGGCGGCCGGAGGGGTCGGGGCGGGGCGGTCAGGGCCGGGTGGGGTGGTCCTGCACGGTGAGGACGATCTTGCCGCGGTTGAGGCGGTCCTCCAGGCGCTCGTGGGCGCGGGCGGCCTCCTCCAGCGGGAAGGTGGCCTCCACGGGCACCCGGTAGGTGCCGGCCGCCACGCGCGCGGCGATCCCGCCCAGGTCGGGCCGGGGGTCGTAGCCGTGTTCGACCAGGCCGGTGAGTTGGAAGCCGTGGATGGACGCGTTCTTCGGGTAGAAGTCGCGGGTGTCCACGGTGCTGGGCCGCAGCGCGACGTTGGCCAGGGCGACCACCCGCCCCGCGAAGGCGACCTGGCGCAGGCTCTGCGCGAAGACGTCGCCCCCGACGGCGTCCAGGACGACGTCGGCGCCGCGCCCGCCGGTCAGCCGCAGCACCTCCTCCACGGCGGCCTCGCCCGGGAAGGCCGAGGTGTCCAGGACGGCGTGGGCGCCGAACCCCGCCGCCCAGCTCACCTTCTCGCTGCTGCGGGCGGCGGCGATCACCCGGGCGCCGGCGTGTGCGGCGATCTGGACCGCGGCACTGCCCACGCCGCTCGCGGCGGCCTGTACGACGACGGTCTCGCCCTCCGCCAGCCGCGCGAGCCGGTGCAGGCAGTACCAGGCGGTGACCCAGGCGATGGGCATCCCCGCGGCCGCGACGGTGTCCACACCGTCCGGCAGCGGGACGACGCGGCCGGCGGGCACCACGGCGAGTTCCGCGTACAGGCCCGCGGCACCGCCGCTCATGGCCATCACGCGGGTACCGGGCGCCGGGCCGGTCACGCCCTCCCCGAGGGCGGCGACGGTGCCGGCCGCCTCCAGGCCGAGGATCAGCGGCAGCGGGCGGGCGCGGTGGTAGGTCCCGGCGCGGGCGAGCGCGTCGGCGCGGTTGACGCCCGCCGCCTCGACCCGGACCAGGACCTCGCCCGGGCCCGGCACGGGGTCGGGCAGCTCGACCGGGGTGAGGACCTCCGGGCCGCCGAACGTGTCGATCCGTACCGCGCGCATGGTGCAGTCACCTGTCTCGTGTCGGTGTCTCAGGCGCGCGGCCCGGCGCCAGGGCGCGCGGCGCTCAGTGAGCTGCCCCTACTGTGTGACACTGCTTCAACGAGTGTCAACTGCTACCGTCGGGACATGGCGACGACGGGTTCGGCAGCGGGCGCGGCAGGCGGCGGGCGGCGGGGTGGGGGCGGCGTGGGCGGCGGGGGCGGTGGGGGCGGGTCCGAGGTGCCGGACGCGGCGAGCGGCGAGAGCGGGCCGGGCTTCCGCTTCGTGGGCGGCCGGGTGTGCCTGGACTTCGTGGCCACCCTCGGCAAGCGTCACACCGACCCGGTCGAGCGGCTGCCCGAGCCCGCCGCGCTGGCCCGCTGGTTCGACGCTGCCGGGCTGCTGCCCACCGGCGCGGCGGCGCCGCAGGTCGGTGCGGCCGGGCTCGCCCAGGCGAGGGTGCTGCGGGAGGCGCTGAACCGCCTGGTGCGCGCGGCGATGGCCGGCCGGCCGTACAGCAGGACGGACATCGCGGTGGTCAACCGGGTCGCGGTGCTGCCGGATCTGGCGCCGCAGCTCGCGGTGGGCGACCAGGCAGCGGAGGCGGGCGGGGCGGAGGTGCGCTGGCAGCACCGCGGGCCGGTCGCGGGGGCGGCGCTGGCGACGGTGGCGCGCGACGGGGTGCTGCTGCTCGGCGGGCCGGTCGCGGGCCGGGTCAAGGAGTGCGGCAACCCGGTGTGCTCGCTGCTGTTCGTGGACGACTCCCAGGCCGGGCGGCGCCGCTGGTGCTCGATGGAGCGCTGCGGCAACCTCGCGAAGGTCGCCGGGTACCGGGCCCGGGCGCGCCGCAGGGACACGGCGCAGGAGGCGGGCGCCGCGCAGGACGCGGAGGGCGGCCCGCCGCGCTGAGCTGCGGCGATCGGCGCGAGGTGCGGAACAAGCCCTTGACAGCGCGAGCCGTTGCTGATTCGTTGGCAGCAAAGCCGGACCGAACGATCGGTCGGTCCGGCGCTGCGGCTCGGCGTGGAGCGCGAGGGAGAGTGGCATGGGCGGGAGCGTCCCGGACGAACTGCTGGACCCTGCGGAGCGGATGGGGCCCGACGAGCTGGCCGCGCTCCAGTTGGGCCGCCTCCAGGCGACCCTGCGGCACGCGTACGAGCACGTGCCCGCCTACCGGGAGAAGTTCGACGCGGCCGGGGTACGGCCCGAGGACTGCCGGAGCCTGGCGGACCTCGCGCACTTCCCGTTCACCACGAAGGCGGACCTGCGGGCGGCGTACCCGTTCGGGATGTTCGCGGTGCCGATGCGGGAGGTGCGGCGGCTGCACGCGTCCAGCGGCACCACGGGGCGGCCGACGGTGGTCGGCTACACCGAGCAGGACCTCGCGGTGTGGGCGGAGGTGGTGGCCCGCTCGATCAGGGCGGCCGGCGGCCGCCCGGGCCACAAGGTCCATGTCGCCTACGGCTACGGGCTGTTCACCGGCGGGCTGGGCGCGCACTACGGCGCCGAGCGGGCCGGCTGCACCGTGATCCCCGCGTCCGGCGGGATGACGGCGCGGCAGGTGCAGATCATCCGGGACTTCCGGCCGGAGATCATCATGATCACCCCCTCCTACATGCTGACGCTGCTGGAGGAGTTCGAGCGGCAGGGCGTCGACCCGCGCGGCACCTCGCTGCGGGTGGGCGTCTTCGGCGCGGAGCCGTGGACGGAGGGGATGCGCGCGGAGATCGAGGAGCGGTTCGGGATCGACGCGGTCGACATCTACGGGCTGTCGGAGGTGATGGGCCCGGGCGTGGCGCAGGAGTTCGCCGGGAGCAAGGACGGCCTGCACATCTGGGAGGACCACTTCCTGCCGGAGGTGGTGGACCCGATCACGGACGAGGTGACGGCGCCGGGCGAGGGCGGCGAGCTGGTGTTCACCTCGCTCACCAAGCAGGCGCTGCCGGTGGTCCGCTACCGCACCCGGGACCTGACCCGGCTGCTGCCGGGCACCGCCCGCCCGGCGATGCGGCGGATGGCGAAGGTCACCGGGCGGTGCGACGACATGATCATCCTGCGCGGGGTGAACGTCTTCCCCACCCAGATCGAGGAGATCGTGCTGCGCACCCCGGCGGTCGCGCCGCATTTCCGGATCGAGCTGACCCGGCCCGCGCGGATGGACCGCATGGCGGTCCTGGTCGAGGCGCGCCCCGGCGCGGGCCCCGAGCAGCGGGCGGCCGCGGCGGCGGCGATCGCCCGCGGCGTCAAGGACGGCGTCGGGGTGAGCGTCGAGGTCAGCGTGGTGGACCCGGAGAGCCTGGAGCGGTCGGTGGGCAAGATCCAGCGGATCAGGGACCTGCGGGAGCCGCGCGAGGCGCCGTGAGCGCTCCGCCCGCCGCCGCGGACAGGCGGCGCAGCGCGACCTCGGCGAGCAGGGCGGCGCCGTCGGGCAGCACGGCGTCGTCGAAGACCGCGTCGGGCGCGTGGTTGCCCGGGGCGGTGGCCGGGTCGCGGCCGGGCGGGCAGGCGCCGAGGCTCGTCATCACCCCGGGCACCTCGGCGAGCACCCGGCCGATGTCGTCGGACACCAGCGCCGGGCGGGCGGCCCGGGTGAAGCGATCGGCGCCGAACAGGTCGGCCACGGCCCGGCCGACCAGGTCGGCTTCGGCGGAGTCGTTCACCGTGGCCGGGTACCCGGGGACGTACTCCACCTGTGCCTGGAGCCCGTGGGCCGCGGCGATGCCGCGGGCGGCGTGCCCGGCCTCCTCGGCGAGCCGGGCCAGCGCGGTGTCCGACAGCGCCCGCAGGGTCGCTTCGAGGCTGCCCTGCGCCGGGATGATGTTCGGCCGGGTGCCAGCGTGAAGGGCGCCGACGGTGAGGACCACCGGGTCGAACGGGTCGAAGCGCCGGGCCGGCAGCGCGCCCAGCGCGGTGACGAGTGCGGCCAGCGCCGGGATCGGGTCGCGGGCGCGGTGCGGCCAGGCCCCGTGCCCGCCGCGCCCGTGCAGGGTGACGGTCAGGGTGCCATTGGCGGCCAGCGCGGGCCCGGCAGCGTTGCTGAAGACGCCCGCCGGCGCCGACGCGCTGGAGTGCAGCGCGTACGCGGCGACCGGGCGGCTGCCGGTGGTCTCCAGCAGGCCCTCGGCGAGCATGAGCCGGGCGCCGTCGTGCCCCTCCTCCCCCGGCTGAAACATCAGCAGGACGTCGCCGGCGAAGTCCTCCCGCCGGGCGGCGAGCAGGTGCGCGGCCCCGACCAGCATCGCGGCGTGCTGGTCGTGGCCGCACACGTGGCGCGGCCCGCCCGGGAACGGCAGCGCGTCCAGGTCGGCCCGCAGCAGCACCGTGGGTCCCGGGCGCGCGCCGGAGACCACCGCCACCACCGAGCTGAGCGCGCTGCCCGGGGTGGCCGCCACGCCCGGCACGTCGAGCGCGGCGAGCACCGCCTGCTGGGTGCGGGGCAGGTGCAGCCCGGTCTCCGGGTGCGCGTGCAGCTGCCGCCGCAGCCGGTCGAGGCCGAGCGAACGGGCCTGCGCCACCAGGTCGTTCATCAGGCGCTGCCCCGCAGCGCGGGCAGTACCGTCTCGGCGATGCGGTAGGACTCCTCCAGCAGCGGGTTGCCGGACAGGATGAAGGTGTCCACGCCCAGCTCCTGGAACTCCCGCAGCCGCTCGATGACCTGGGCGGTGGAGCCGACCACGGCGGTGCCGGGGCCCGGCCGGAACAGGCTCATGCCCGGCCACAGGTTGGGGTGCTTCTCCAACTCCCGTGCGTGCTTGGGCACCCGGCCGCCGTGCTGCCGGAACTGCCGGGCCCAGCCCTCGCCGTCCTTGCTCCCGGGGTCGCCGAGCATCCGGGTGTACGTCGCCTGGCTGGTGACGTCCAGCAGCCGGTCGGCGGCGGCCCAGGCCTGCTCCTCGGTGTCGCGCACGATGAGGTGCAGCCGCAGGCCCAGGCGCAGTTCGCGGCCGTGGTGGGCGGCGCGCTCGCGCACCCGGTCGAGCTTCTCCTTCAGCAGGTGCGGCGGCTCGCCCCAGGTGAGGTAGACGTCGACGTGCTGCGCGGCCATCTCGATGCCGGGCGCGGAGGACCCGCCGAACCACAGCGGGGTGTGCACGCCGCCCTGGAGCGGGGCCAGTTCGCGCAGGGCGGCGCCGGCGTTCGTCAGGTCGTAGAAGCGGCCCTTGTGGTCGAAGACCTCGCCGGCGGTGAGCCGTTTGACGATGTCCCAGTACTCGGCGCTGAGTTCGTACCGCTCGTCGTGCTCCAGGTTCAGGCCCGCCTGGCGCAGGGCCTCGGTGGAGCCGTTGACGACGTTGAAGCGCAGCCGGTCCGGGCCGAAGAGGTGGGCGAAGGTCAGGGCCATCTTGGCGAGCACGGTGGGCGAGATGAGCCCGGGGTGGACCGCGAGCAGCGGCTTGAAGCTCGGCCGGGTCTGGGCGGCGATCGCGCTGGCCAGCGGCCACACGTCGTACAGGTCGGTGGCGAACAGCGCGCCGTCGTAGCCCGACCGGTCGACGGCGACACCGAGTTGCTGGAGGTAGGCCAGGTCGGTGGTGCGGCGGCCGGCCGGCTCCCAGGGGTAGGCGCCTTCGCGCGGGATGATGTACCAGAGGATCTCGGGGCTGGGCACGGTCACTTCTCCGAGGATGCGGCGGGCGCGGCGGCCAGGGCGCGGGCGGCGGCGGCGTCCAGGCCGGGGTGGCGGGCGTCCGCCACGGTGATGGGGCGGGCCAGGAAGCCCGCGGCGGCGAGGATGTCGGCGGCCTCCTGCTGCTCGGCGACAAAGGCGTCCGAGACCGGCTCCAGCCGCCAGGGCAGTGCCGCCAGTGCCTCCCGCCAGTCCGGCGCGCTGCCGCCCTGGTCGGCCGCGGCGATCTCGGCGGCCTCGTCCAGGTGCTCGGCGGCCCAGCTGTCGGCCGCCCGCAGCGCCTGCACGATGGTCTCGACCAGCTCCGGTCGGGTGTCGGCCAGTTCGCGGCGGGTGAAGAACACCGAGCGGTCGGCGATCAGGTCGCCCGCCTCGGCCAGGATGCGCAGCCGGCTGTCCCGGCGGGCCGCCGTCAGTTCCGCGCCCTGCGCCACCCACGCGTCGATGCCGCCGTCCAGCAGCCGCGCGTACGAACCGTCGTCCGAGCGCTGGGCGGTGATGTCGGCGCCGTAGGAAAGGCCCCGCAGGGCCAGGGACTTCGCGACGAAGTGGGTCTGCCACGAGCCGATCGCGAGCTGCACGGTGCGGCCCCCGAGGTCCGCGGGCGAGGCGATGTCGCTGTCCGCGCGCACCAGCAGCGCACCGTGCCCGGGGCGCGGCGCGGACACCGCGGCGTACACCAGGTCGTGCCCGTCGGCCTGGGCCGACAGCGGCGGCGTCGACCCGGTCCCGCCGAAGTCGATGGTGCCGTCGGCCAGCGCGCCCGCGGTCGCCAGGCCACCCGCCTGGTGCCACACCACGCTCTCCCCCGCCTCCCCCAGCGCCTCTTCGAGCAGCCCGAGCCGCGACAGGTAGTACAGCGACGGATTGGCCTTGTGGACACCGATGTTGACGGTCATGCGGAACGCTCCTTGGTCACGAGGGAAGTTGAGCCGGTACGTGGTCCGCCGCCCGCCGGACCGTCCGCGGGAGGCGGCTCGGGGGCAGCGGCGGGCGGGGTGGCGGGATGGACCCCGAGGGTGGACAGCAGACGGGTGCGCAGGGCCGCGAAGCGGGGGTCGGCGCTGTCGCGGGGGTGGTCGAGGGTGATGCGCTCGTCGGAGGCGAGGCGGCCGTCGCGCAGGACGGCCACCCGGTCGGCGAGCCGGATCGCCTCGTCGACGTCGTGGGTGACGAGCAGGACGGCGGGCCGGTGGCGGCGGCAGAGTTCGCCGACGAGCTCGTGCATGCGCAGCCGGGTCAGCGCGTCGAGCGCGGCGAACGGCTCGTCCAGCAGCAGGAGTTCCGGCTCGCGGATCAACGCGCGGGCCAGCGCGACCCTTTGGGCCTCGCCGCCGGACAGGGTGGCCGGCCAGGCGTCCTCGTGCCGGTCGAGCCCGACCTCGGCCAGGGCCCGCCGCCCGGTCTCCTTGGTGCGCGCCCCGCGCGGCAGCGCGACCGTGACATTGGCCAGCACCCGCTTGGACGGCACCAGGCGCGGCTCCTGGAAGACGACGGTGCGCGACTCGGGGACCAGCACGCTGCCCCCGTCATGGCGGTCGAGGGCGCCGATGATCCGCAGCAGCGTGGTCTTTCCGGTGCCGCTGGCGCCGAGCAGCGCGAGGAACTCGCCCTGCGCGATGTCGAGATCGAGGCCGTCGAGCACGTCGCGGCCGCCGAAGGTACGGCGCAGGCCGCGGATGCGGACGGCGGCGGCGCGGCCGCCGGGCCCGCCGGGTGCCTTGGACGTCTTGGACGTCAGTGGCTCGCTCATCGCGCGGCCCCCTGCGTCCGCCACGGCATGAGCACCCGTTCCAGCAGCCGGGCGCTGCCGTCCGCGACCAGTCCGATCAGCGCGTAGATGAGGATGCAGACCGTGAGGATGTCGGTGCGGCTGTACTCCTGCGCGGTGGACATCAGGTAGCCGATGCCGGCGGTGGAGTTGATCTCCTCGGCGGCGATCAGCGCGATCACGCTGAGCGTCATCGACAGCCGCAGCCCGGACAGCAGCGCGGGCAGGGCCCCGGGCAGCACCACCTCGCGGACCAGCGCCAGCCGGCCCATCCCGAAGCTGCGCATGGCCTCCACGAGTTTGCGGTCGGTGTTGCGCACCCCGCCGGCGGCCGAGACGTACATCGGGAAGCTGGTCGCGACCGCGATCAGCACCACCCGGGCGGTCTCGCCGATGCCGAACCAGACCATGAACAGCGGCACCAGGGACAGGAACGGGATGGTGCGCAGCAACTGCATGGAGGAGTCGAGGAGTTCCTCGCCGAGCCGGGAGAAGCCGGTCAGCACGCCGAGGACGAGTCCGGCCGAGGCGCCGATGAGCAGGCCGAGCCCGGCGCGGGTCAGCGACACCGACAGCGCGTCGCCGAGCTGTCCGCTGGTCCACAGCTCCTTGAACGCGGAGAGCACCTGGCGGGGCGAGGCGAGCAGCGACGGGCTCAGCGTGCCGGAGGCGGACGCCCAGATCCAGACCAGCAGCAGCGCGACCGGGCCGAGCAGCCGCAGGCCCAGGCTGAGCGCGCGCGGCCTGGGCCGTACGGTCTTCGGGCGCGGGGCGACCAGCCCGGGCGCCACCGGGTCGGTGGAGGTGCCGAGAGGGGTGTCGGCGAGCGCGCCGCTCACTTCGCGCTCGCAGCGGTCGTGTCGATGTCGATGACGTACGGCTTGACGTCGAAGACACCCTTGGTGATCTTCTGTGCGGCGAAGAACTGCGCGACGGTGGCGAAGTGCGCGAGCTGGGTCGCGCCGATCGGCTGGGCGGTGCCGAGCGCCTTGTCGATGGGCAGTTCGACGGCGCGCTGGGCCGGGCTGACGGCTTCGGGGCCCGAGCTGGTCTTGACGTTGAGGTAGGCCGCGGGGTTCTGCTGCTGCTTCAGCCCGGCGTCGTGCAGGTAGGCGTAGAGCGCCTTGACGACCTCGGGGTGCTGGGTGGCGAAGCCGTTGCGGACCGCCCAGACCGCGTAGTTGTCCGAGCCGACCTGGCCGCCGGTGGTCAGGAAGCGGGCGCCGGAGTTGGCGAGGGCGGGGACGGAGTACGTCGCCCAGGTCGACCAGGCGTCCACCTGGCCGGAGTTGAAGACCGGGCCGACCTGGTTGGGCTGGAGGTAGACCCGCTTGACCTTGTCGGCGGGGATGTGGTTCTGCTGGAGCGCCTTGAGCAGCAGGTACTCGCTGGTGCCGCCGTGCCAGACGGCGACCTTCTTGCCGACCAGGTCGCTGACGCTGTTGATGCCGGAGTCCTTCTTCACCAGGATGCCCTCGCCCAGCTCGTCGGGGTCGACGGCGGAGAACAGCTTGAAGCCGGGGGTCTGCGCGAGCGCGGCGATCGCGGAGGTGATGGAGCCCTCGGCGAAGTCCAGCGCGTTGGCGTCGAGTTCCTGCGCGGCGGGGGCGAAGGCGCCCGCGGTGCCGGTCCAGGCCACCTTGGCGTGCACCTTGGCCAGGGCCTTGGCGAGCGAGCCGTCCTTGCGTCCGAGGGCGAGCACTCCGGAGTTGCCGCCGTCGGGGATGCGGACGGTGACGGTCGCGCCACTGCCGCCGGCGTCCGCGCGGGCCGAACCGGAGGAGGACGAGGAGCAGGCGGCCAGGGACAGCGCGGCGATCAGGGCGGTGAGGGCGAGAGCTGGTTGACGGACGTTCACGGGAGGTCTCCAGGAAGGGGCGTGGCCGCGGGCGGCACGGGTTCAGGGGGTGGCGGGGGCCGGTGCGGCGGCCGTGGCGGAGGTGGCGGCGCCTTGGGCGCGGGCCGCGCGCAGCTCCCGGGCCCGGCGCAGCGGTTCGTGGTCGGCCCAGGCGGCGACGTCGACCGGCTCGGGCAGGAAACCCTGCGCGGACAGGAACCGCTCCTGCTGGGCGAGCAGCTCCAGCCGCTCCGGGCTCAGGTCGAGCCCGAGGCTGCCCGCGGTGCCCGCGCGGTAGGCGCCGGCCACCCCGTCGGGTCCGGCGCCGGTCTCGGCGCCGAGGATGCGGGCGAGGTCGCCGGGGTGGCCCGCGGCCCACTCGGCGGCGTCGAGCAGCACAGCGAGGAAGCGGGTGACGAGGTCGGGCCGCTCGTCCAGCAGCCGCTGGTGGACGGTGATCGGGCGGGGCGTGCCGTTGTTCACCCGGCTGCGGCGGTCGGGCGCGGCGTCCAGGTCGACGGCGACCTCGGCGCCGTAGCGGCGGGCCGCCTCGACGGCGAGGGCGCCCTTGACGTAGACCGCGTCGACCACGCCGTCCCGCAGCGCCGCCAGCTCCCCCTCCCACTGGCCCTGCCTGACGCCGGGCACGTCGACCAGGCGGGCGTCGTCAAGGGTCAGTCCGGCCAGCCCCAGGGCTCCGGCGTGGCCGTGCAGCGCCATGGCCCGCCAGAAGTCGATCGCGATGTCGTGGCGGGGCACGGCCAGCTTCCGGCCGCGCAGCTGCTCGGGGCCGCGCAGGTCGCTGCCGGCGCGCACCAGGATGGACTGCCGCTCCTCGATCCAGGTCAGCGCGATCACCCGGGTCGCCTCGCCGCGTGAACGCGCCCACAGCGCGGGGACGTTGCCGCCTTCGCGGAAGAGCGCGGCGAGTTCGTGGGTGAAGTGGCTGAGCGGCAGCCCGTCGCCGTCCTTGTCCGCGGCGGCGTCGCGCAGCGAGCGTACGGCGATGCCGTCGGGGGCGAACTCGGCCGCCAGGGTGCCCCGGTCGGCGGCGATGCCGGTGGCGGTGGGCACGGGGCAGCGGGTGAACCAGATCTCGTCCGTTGCGGACATGGGGGCTCCAGGCGGGAGTTGGGCGCGGGAGGCGGCGGACCGGGGCACGGCGTGCACGGGCCTGCGGGGTGCTTCGGCGGGGGGTGCGGCGGGGGCGCCGCGGGGGTCTGACGGGGGGCGCGCGGCCGGGCTCGGCCGGGGGCCGGGCGGGCCCGGGGCACCGCAACGCGGGAAGGGGTACGGCAGCCGGGGTCAGCGACAGCTGGCGCCGCGGGACCTGCCGAGGTCCAGGTACAGCCGCGCGCACAGGGTCGGGCGGAAGGCGCTGAGCAGGCCGGACGTACTGGTCACGGGTGGCTCCCTTCCGTCTTGGGTGTGCGGCGTGCGGTCTGCAACGGAGGCTGGCACACCGATGCCGCCGCGGGCAACACTTCCCACGATGTGGGATGCGGTTGTCGGCGAGAGTTCACCGCGGGAGACATGGCGCAATGTTCTGGCAACAGTTGCCAGATGGTGGCAGCCTCCGCATGCTTGGGCCATGACGACGGATGCGCGCCCCAAGGCCGCCGACGCGCCCCCAGGAGCCCAGGCGGTCACCCGCGCGCTGCGGCTGCTGCACTGCTTCCGGGACAACGCGGGCGAGCTGAGCGCCTCCCAACTCGCCCGCCGGATGGACCTGTCGGTGTCCACCGCGCACCGGCTGGCCCGCACCCTGGTGGCGGCCGGCTTCCTGGAGCAGGACGCGCACACCGCCCGCTACCGGCTCGGCCCGTCCGTCGCCGAACTCGGCCAACTCTCCCTGCACCAGCGGGGGATGCACCTGGCCGAGCCCGAACTCGACGCGCTGGCACGGGCCACGGGCACCACGGCCGACCTCGCGATCCGCAGCGGCGACCACGCGGTGATCCTGGTGGGCAGTTCGGTGAACCCGACGGCGGGCCTGGGCCTGCGCCGCCCGCTGCACTCCACCGCCCTGGGCAAGGTGCTGCTGGCGTGGGCGCCCCCGGGCGGGCCCGACCTCGCGGCGCTGCCCCCGCTGCGGGCGCACACCGACCGCACCATCACCGAACTGGACACGCTGCGCGCCGAGTTGGACCGGGCGAAAGCGGCCGGCTACGCGCTCAACGACGGCGAGTCGGCGTACGGGGTGCGCACCGCGGCCGTACCGGTGCTGGACGCCGACGGGCACGCGCACGCCGCGCTCGCGGTGCGCTCCACGCCCGACGTGCTCACCGACGCCCGGCTGCCCTGGTTCGTCGCCCGTGCCCGGGCCTGCGCCGCGGCGCTCGAGGTCCTGCTGCTGCCGCCCGCGCAGCGCCGCTCCGCACTGGCCGACTGACCGGTCAGCCCCGAGCGCCGGGCGGACCGGTCAGCTCGACGGCCAGATGATCATCTGGAGCGCCCAGCCCAGCAGCCCGGCGACGAAGAGCACCACCACCGCCATGATCAGGCTGATCGGCAGGGCGCCCCACCCGCGGCTGAGCGCCTCGCGCTCCGGGCCGTCCAGGTCCGAGACCCCCGACTCCGCCGGCGGCGTCTCGCCGGGCCGCGGCCGGGCGTCCCCGGAGATGCTCAGCCCCTCGTCGGCCACGTGCGGGTTGCCGTGGGCAGTGGTGGTCGCCATGTCGCCGCTCCGTCCGGTCGCGCGGGTCCGCGGGAGGGACCCCGGGAAGGTCGTACCCCCAGGCGCGTACCCCGGGAAAGCCGGACAAACCACACGAATCCCACCACCGGGCGCCATACCGCGCGCCCCCGCGAACGGGTACGGCGCCCGCCCCTCCCCCGTGCAGGGGCGGACGGACGCCGTACCCGTGGCGCCGGCTGCTCGGCAGCTCAGTCGATGTCGACCGGACCGTCGGACGACGACGAGGAGGACGAGGAGGACGCGCCGCGCCCGCCCTTCCCGCCGACCTGCCCGCGCAGCGCCAGCCCGGCGCCGGGCGCCTCGCCGCCCTGCTCGCCGCCGAGGTTCTTGCGGACCGAGTCCAGGATCGTCAGCCCCTGGCTGACCAGCCCCGCCGCGATCTCGCTGAGGCCGTCCGCGCCGTTGAGCACATTGACGTTGGCGCCGGACAGGCCCGCCGACGCCTCCTTGACGATCTGCGGCAGCTGGTCGATGAGCATCCGGTCCAGCGCGACCCGGTCGTGCGACGCCGCCGCGGCGGCCTGGATGCGCATCCGCTCGGCGTCGGCCACGGCCAGCACCCTGATCCGCTCCGCCTCGGCCTCGGCCGGCTTGACGATCTCCGCGACCAGCTGCTGCTGGCGCAGCTCGGCCGCGCGCAGCGCCAGTTCGGTCTGCGCGGCGAGCACCTCCTGCTGGGCGTGTGCCTGGGCGAGCGGCCCCGCCTGGGCGGCCTGGGCCTGCGCCCGGTCCACCTCGGCGTTGTACTCCGCCTGCACGACCGCGGTCTGCCGCGCGTACTCGGCCTGGTTGCGCGCCGCGACCTGCTGGGCCTCCACCGACGCCTGGGTGGCCTGGGCCTGCGCGATCTGCGCCTGCCGCTGGATGGCGGCCTTGTGCGGCGCCGACATCGCGTCGATGTAGCCGGTGTCCCCGTCGTCGATCGACTGGATCTGGAGCGAGTCCACCGTCAGCCCGATCTTGGCCATCTCGGACTTGGAGGTCTCCAGCACCTCCGTGGCCAGCTTCTGCCGCTCGGTGACGATCTCCTCGACCGTCATCGAGCCGATGATCGACCGCAGGTGGCCGGCGAAGATCCGGCCGGTCAGGACCGCCATCTGGTCCTGGTCGGACAGGAAGCGCTGCCCGGCGTTGACGATGCTCTCGTGGTCGTTGCCGACCTTGAACGCGATGACCGCCTTGACCGTCAGCGCGATGCCCTGCCGGGTCACGCACTTCTCGGAGACCTCCGCCTCGCACATGGCGAGGGTCAGGAACCGGGTCTTGCGGAACACGGGGAGGACGAACTTGCCGTGGCCGGTCACCACCCGGAAGGGGGCACCTCCCAACCCCCGCCGGCCGCCCGAGATGAGCATCGCCTCATCGGGCGCGGGTACGCGATATCCCAACATCCATAGTCCCCTTCTGTGCGCGGCCGAACCGGCGCCCCGGGTGCGCACCCGCGCGGCCCACGCGCGGCACGTGCCCCCGTCGCACCCGGCTCAGCCCGCCGGTGCGTCTACTCCGTCGAGCCACTGGATGACATCGACCTGGCGGCTGCCGCGGGATTCCACCACGAGCACGGTCGCCCCCTCGGGCAGGGGTTCGTCCGACCAGGCGAGAAAGGTCTCGGAGCCGCCTCTGACCCGCACCAGGACCTCGCCTGGACCGGCGGGTCCCCGGGTGCCGATCAGCAGTTCCCCCGTGCGGCCGATCACGGCGTCGTCCCGTGCCATCCCCGGCCGCCCCCTTGTCGTCGTGGTGGTGCGAATTCCGACCGTGACCATCCTCCCACCTGGGACCCCCCGGGGATCACCAGCGGTCGCTACGGAATACGCGCGCCGCGCCCGCGCGGTTCCCGCCCGGAGCCGGCAGTTGCCGCCAGCCCGCCGCGGGCGGCTGGAATGATCGGCGGGCCCGGCCGGTTCGGGTGTCTGGCGCACCGGATGCCGCCGGCGCGGTGTGCGCGTGCCGGACGGCACCCGGACGTGCCAGGGTGAGATCAGCGCAGTTCACACAGTGGGAGGCTGGATGTTCCGGAGCTTCAGGGCTCCCTCGCCGGATGATCCGGACCGGTCGCGGGAGCAGGACCGCCCGGATCTGCCGGACGCGGCGGACCGGGCCGGTCCGCCGGACCAGGACGACGACGCGGACCGCAGCGAGCGCGACCGCGACAGCACCGCGTCGCCCTGGGCGTACATCCGCACCGAGACCGGCAGCGCCGCGGTGCTGCTCGCCGCGACCGTCGCGGCGCTGGTGTGGGTCAACGCGGCGCCGGGCGACTACGCCTCGGTGTGGGCGACCCGGCTGTCGGTGCAGTGGGGCGGCCACGGCGTCGACCTGGACCTGCGCGAGTGGGTCAACAGCGGCCTGATGACGCTGTTCTTCCTGGTGGTGGGGTTGGAGGCGCGGCGCGAGTTCGACATGGGCGAGCTGCGCGACCGGCGCCGGATCGCGCTGCCGCTGCTGGCCGGGGTCAGCGGCATGGTCGTGCCGGTGGCGATCTACCTCGCGGTGAACTCCGGCGGGCACGCCGGCCACGGCTGGGGCGCCGCGATGTCCACGGACACCGCGTTCGCGCTGGGCATGCTCGCGCTGCTCGGCGCGCGCTTCCCGCGCCGGCTGCACACCTTCATCCTCACCGTGGCCGTGGTCGACGACTTCGTGGCGCTCGCGGTGATCGCGGTCGCCTACAGCGAGCACATCTCCTGGACCCCGCTGGCGGTCGGCATCGGCCTGCTGGCGGTGGTGGCCGTGATCCGGCGGGCCGGGGTACGGCGCGGCGGCCCGTACGCGGTGCTCGGGATCGCGGCGTGGACGGCGTTCGTGCACTCCGGGGTGGACCCGGTGGTGGTGGGCCTGGTGATCGGCCTGCTGGCGTTCGCGTATCCGGCGCCGCGCGAGGCGCTGGAGCGGGCCAGCGGCCTGTTCCGGTCCTTCCGCGAGCAGCCCACGCCCGAGCTGGAGCGGGAGGCGCGGCTCGGCCTGGCCTCCGCGCTGTCCCCCAACGACCGGCTGCAGCGGCTGTGGCACCCCTGGTCCAGCTATGTGATCGTGCCGCTGTTCGCCCTCGCCAACGCCGGGATCGAGATCAACGGCTCGCTGCTGGCGCGGGCGTACACCTCCCCGATCACGCTGGGCATCCTGCTGGCGTACGGCCTGGGCAAGCCGATCGGCATCGTGGGCTCCACCGCGCTGGCCACCCGGCTCAGCCGGGGCCGGATGCGCCCGCCGGTCGGCTGGGGCGCGGTGACCGGGGGTGGCACCATCGCCGGGATCGGCTTCACCGTGTCGCTGCTGATCGCGACGCTGGCGTTCACCGGCCAGCAGCTGGACGAGGCGAAGATCGGGGTGCTCAGCGCGGTGGTCTTCGCGATGCTGAGCACGTCCGTGGTCGCGCTGGTCACCTCGCGGCTGCCGGCGGCCCGGCGGGCGCGGGCGCTGCTGGGCACGGCGCAGTCGGTGGTGGACCTGGCCGAGCCGGTCGACCCGGAGCTGGACCATGTGCGCGGCCCGCTCAACTCGCCGGTGACCGTGGTCGAGTACGGCGACTTCGAGTGCCCCTACTGCGGGCAGGCCGAGGGCGTGGTGCGCGAGCTGCTCGCCGACTTCGGGGACGTGCGCTACGTCTGGCGGCACCTGCCGCTGACCGATGTGCACCCGCACGCGCAGCTCGCCGCGGAGGCGTCGGAGGCGGCCGCGCTCCAGGGCGGTTTCTGGGAGATGCGGGACCTGCTCATCACCAGCCAGGACGAGCTGGGCGTGAAGGACCTGCTCCGGCACGCGGACCGGCTGGGACTGGACGTGGACAGGTTCCGGCACGCGCTCAAGGCCCGCAAGGGCGCCGCGCGGGTCGCGCGGGACGTGGAGTCGGCGGACCTGAGCCGGGTCTCCGGCACGCCGACGTTCTTCATCAACGGCCGCCGGCACCACGGCGCGTACGACATCGCGAGCTTGTCCGCGGCCGTGGTGGCCGCGCGCGACCGGGCGGTGCTGGTGGACGGCGCCGGGCGCCAGGGGTGAGCGGCGGCGGCATGCCGACGGCCGGGCCGGGCACGGCGCTGTTGCCGTGCCCGGCCCGGCCGTCGGGGGCGGGCCTCAGGCCGCCCGGACCGCGTGCGGCGGCACCGGTTGCTGGTGGCCGCCACTGGCCATCATCCGGACCTCGCCCTCGGCGCTGATCTCGGCACGCACGATGCCGGTCTCGTCCTCGTAGACGGGGTAGCCGCCCGCGCCCGACGCGTCGGTGCGGTGGACGACGACGACGTCGTCCTCGACGGCGGGGGCCTGGAAGACCAGTTCGTAGACGGCGGGGTACTCCTCCATGGGCACACACCTCCCCAGGGCAGTACTCCATCATCGCGCAGATCGGCGGTTTCCGCCTCTCGGGGCGGGCCGCCGCGGACGTAGGCTGCCGGCATGGACACCGGCGTGGGCGCAGGCACGGGCACGGACGCGGGCATCGGCACGGACGCAGGGATCGGCGCCGAGGCCCTGGCGGCGCTGGCGCCCCTGCTGCCGCTGGTGTCGCGCGGCGGCGTCGTGGTGCTGAGCGGGGCGGGGCTGTCCACGGAGTCGGGCATCCCCGACTACCGCGGCGAGACCGGCCGGCGGCGGCGCGGCAGCCCGATGACGTACCAGGAGTTCACCGGCAGCGCGGAGGGCCGCCGCCGGTACTGGGCGCGCAGCCACGTCGGCTGGCCGTCGATCGCCGGGGCCCGGCCGAACGCGGGCCACCGGGCCGTGGCGCGGCTGGCCGCGGCCGGGCTGGTGACGGGCGTGGTCACGCAGAACGTGGACGGGCTGCACGCCGCCGCGGGCACGGCCGACGCGGTCGAGCTGCACGGCAGCCTGCACGCAGTGGTCTGCCTGGACTGCGGGGCCCGCGGGCCGCGTACGGACCTGGCCGAGCGGCTGGACGCGGCGAACCCGGGATTTCGCGCGCTCGCGGCCCGGATCGCGGCCGACGGGGACGCGGAGCTGCCCGCCGAGCACGTCGCGTCCTTCCGCCCGGTCGGCTGCGCGGTGTGCGGGAGCGGCGTGCTCAAGCCCGACGTGGTGTTCTTCGGCGAGCAGGTGCCGCTCCCCCGGGTGCACGCGAGCTACGCGCTGGTGGACGCCGCGTCGCTGCTGCTGGTGGCCGGCTCCTCCCTCACGGTGATGTCGGGGCTGCGGTTCGCGCGCCACGCGGCCAAGCACGGCACCCCGGTGGCCATCGTCAACCAGGGCCCCACCCGGGGCGACGACCTGGCCGCGCTCCGCCTCGACCTGCCGCTCGGCCCCGCTCTGACCGCGCTGGCCGAGCGCCTCGCCCCGGTCGGCTGAGCAGACCCGCGCGCTGGCCCGGGGCGGGCCGGGGGCGGCGAATACCAACGCCGTGTTAAGCCTGCGCCGCAGCCGGGACAGCCGCGCCCGGCCGTGCTTCCATGGGCCGCATGACCCCGTTCGTGAAGCGCCGCCACGTGGACTACGCGCGCGTCACGACCACGGGGTGTCCCGGCGCGCGCTGACGTCCGCCGCACCGCCGGACCGTCGCCGTACGCCTCGCGCCGTACGCCTCCGCCGTCGTCAACGCCCCGCCCCGCCCCCGGTGTCCACCCCCGGGGGGTACGGCCCCGCGGGCGCCGGTGGCGTACCCGCGCGCACCTCTGCAGGACACCCGCAGCGCCACCCGTACGCGCCCCAGCACAGGGAGAACCATGACCGAGCAGCAGCCCGTCGACGCCGTGACCGCCGGGCACACACCCGAGACCGCCGTCGCCGCCGCCACCGAGGAGCCGAACTGGTCGTTCGAGACCCGGCAGGTCCACTCGGGGGCGGTGCCCGACCCGGCGACCGGGGCGCGGGCGGTGCCGATCTACCAGACGTCGTCGTACGTCTTCCGCGACACCCAGCACGCCGCGGACCTGTTCGCGCTGGCCGAGCCGGGCAACATCTACACCCGCATCCACAACCCGACCCAGGACGTGTTCGAGCAGCGGATCGCCGCACTGGAGGGCGGGGTCGCCGCGGTGGCGCTGGCGTCCGGCCAGGCCGCGGAGACCCTGGCGATCCTGACGCTGGCGGGCGCCGGCGACCACGTGGTGGCCGGCTCGTCGCTGTACGGCGGGACGTACAACCTCTTCAAGCACACCCTGCCGCGGTTCGGCGTCGAGGTGTCCTTCGTCGACCCGGACGACACCGCCGCGTGGCGGGCGGCGGTGCGGCCGAACACCAAGGCGTTCTTCGCCGAGACGCTGGGCAACCCGCGCGGCAACGTGCTGGACGTCCAGGCCGTGGCGGACGCGGCGCACGCCGAGGGGGTGCCGCTGATCGTGGACAACACGGTGCCGACGCCCTTCCTGCTCCAGCCGCTGCGGCACGGCGCGGACGTGGTGGTGCACTCGGCGACGAAGTTCCTCGGCGGCCACGGCACCACCATCGCCGGTGTGGTCGTGGACGGCGGGAGCTTCGACTTCGGGGCGCACGCCGACCGCTTCCCGGACTTCTCCGCGCCCGACCCGAGCTACCACGGCCTCCAGTACTGGCCGGCGCTCGGCCCCGGCGCCTATGCGGTCAAGCTGCGGGTGCAGCTGCTGCGCGACCTCGGCCCGGCGCTGTCGCCGCACTCGGCGTTCCTGCTGCTCCAGGGTGTCGAGACGCTGTCCCTGCGGCTGGAGCGGCACTCCTCTAACGCGCAGGAGCTCGCGGAGTGGCTCCAGGCCCGCGACGAGGTCGCGGCGGTGCACTACCCGGGCCTGCCCTCCAGCCCCTGGTACGAGGCCGGGCAGCGCTACCTGCCGCGCGGTGCGGGCGCGGTGCTCGCCTTCGAACTGCGCGACGGCGCACAGGCCGGCCGGCGGTTCGTGGACGCGGTGCGGCTCTTCAGCCACCTGGCGAACATCGGCGACGTGCGCAGCCTGATCATCCACCCGGCCTCCACCACGCACAGCCAGCTCGACGAGGCGCAGCTCGCGCAGACCGGTGCGACGCCCGGCCTGGTGCGGCTGTCGGTCGGCATCGAGAACGTCGCGGACCTCAAGGCGGACCTGGAAGCAGGGTTCCGCGCGGCCAAGGGCGCGTCCTGACCGTGCCCGGCACGCCGCCGGTCCCCGGCGCCGGATCGCCCGCCGGCGCCGCCCCGGAACCCGCCGGCGGGGTCCTCCCGCCGCCCGCCTCCGGGGCGTGGCGGCCGGGGGACCCGCCCGGGCGGCGGCGCTGGCACCGCGCCCCGGGGCCGCTCGCGCTGGAGGCGGGCGGCGAACTGCCGGAGGTGCGGCTGGCGTACGAGACGTGGGGCCGCCTCGCGCCCGACGCCTCGAACGCGGTCCTGGTGCTGCACGCGCTGACCGGGGACAGCCACGTCGCCGGCCCTGCCGGGCCCGGCCATCCCACGGCCGGCTGGTGGGACGCGCTGGTCGGGCCGGGCCGGGCGCTGGACACCGACCGCTTCTTCGTGGTGACGCCCAACGTGCTGGGCGGCTGCCAGGGCAGCACCGGCCCGGCCACCGCCCGGCCGGACGGGCGGCCGTGGGGCGGCGCCTTCCCGTTCCTGACCCAGCGCGACCAGGTCGCGGCCGAGGCGGGCCTGGCGGACGCGCTGGGCATCGACCGGTGGGCGCTGGTGGTCGGCGGGTCGATGGGCGGCATGCGGGCGCTGGAGTGGGCGGCCGGCCGCCCGGAGCGGGTCGGCGCGCTGCTGCTGCTCGCCTGCCCGGCGGCGGCCAGTGCCGAGCAGATCGGCTGGGCGTCGGTGCAGCTGCGGGCGATCCGGGCCGACCCGGCCTGGCGCGGCGGCGACTACCACGGCGCCGGGCCGGGCGGCGGCCCGCACGCCGGTCTCGGCCAGGCCCGCCGGCTGGCGCACCTGACGTACCGCAGCGAGCCGGAACTGCGGGCGCGCTTCGGCCGGGACCCGCAGCGCGGTGAACTGCCCTGGCACGGCGGCCGGTACGCGGTGGAGTCGTATCTCGACCACCACGCGGACAAGCTGGTGCGCCGGTTCGACGCGGGCAGCTATGTGGTGCTCACCGAGGCGATGAACGCCCATGACGTGGGGCGCGGGCGGGGCGGCACCGCGGCGGCGCTGCGGCGGGTCACGGCGCCCGCGCTGGTGGCCGGGGTCGACTCCGACCGGCTCTACCCGACCGCGCAGCAGGAGGAGTTGGCGGCGGGCATCCCGGGCGCGGACCGGACGCGGACGATCCGCTCGCCGTACGGGCATGACGGCTTCCTCATCGAGGTGGATCAAGTGGCGGCGCTGGTCGGGGAGTTGATGCCGCCTCCGGCGGCGCGGCGGCCCCCGCGCGGTGTGGCGGGAAGCAGGTGACATGCGTTGACGTGCCGGTTCGCCCGCCCGTACGCTGGTCGTTCGTGATGGTGTGAGGAAGCCGGTGGAACTCCGGCACGGTCGCGCCACTGTGTACCGGTCGCCTCTGGGGGCGTCCGGGAGTCAGATACTCCGCCGTCACGCCGCCCCACTCGAACCGAGGGACGCTGTATCCCCGAAGGAGGCCCCACCCGTGAGTTCTGTGTCCACCCCTTCGTCGACCGAGGCCACGCCGGTCGTCCTGCCCGTCTCCAAGGCGGTGCTCTGGCTGGTCGGCAGCGCGCTCCTGGCGCTGGCCGCCTACTACTTCATCGGCGTCGACCAGGGCGCGGTGTCCGTCTTCGGCCGGGACATGCACATCCACGAGTTCGTGCACGACGCGCGGCACTTCCTCGGCTTCCCCTGCCACTGACGACAACAGGCAGGCGGACAACTCGACATGGAGAAACGACTCGTACTGCGCGGCGTGCTCGCCGGCGCGATCGGCGGGCTGCTCGCGTTCGTCTTCGCACGGATCTTCGCCGAACCGCAGATCAACCGGGCGATCAGCTACGAGAGCGGCCGGGACGCGGCGCAAAGCGCCCTAGACAAGGCCGCGGGCCTGCCGGTCTCGCCGGACGGCCCCGACCTGTTCAGCCGCACCGTCCAGGCCGATGTCGGCATGGGCGTGGGCCTGGTCCTCTTCGGTGCCGCGATGGGCGCCCTCTTCGCGGTGGTCTACACGGTGTGCCTGGGGCGGGTCGGCGGCGTCCGGCCGCGCACGCTGGCGCTGCTGGTGGCCGGCGGCGGCTTCCTCGGCTTCTACCTGGTGCCGTTCGTGAAGTACCCGGCGAACCCGCCCGCGATCGGGCACGAGGACACCATCAAGGCCCGCACCGGGCTCTACCTGGTCATGGTGGTCTGCTCGATCACGCTGCTCGCGCTGGCGGTGTGGCTGGGGCGGCGGCTCCAGGGGCGGTTCGGCACGTGGAACGCCACGCTGCTGGCCGGTGCGGCCTTCGTGGCCGCCATCTGCGTCGTGATCGGCCTGCTGCCCGCGCTGGGACACCTGGCCGCCAACCGCGAGCAGTACGGCGACCACGCCACGGAGACACCTCAGCCGCTGACCGACCCGGCGGGGCGGATCGTCTACCCGGGCTTCCCTGCGGACGTGCTGTTCCGGTTCCGCTTGTACTCGGTGGCCGCGCAGCTGCTGCTGTGGTCGGCGATCGCGCTGGTCTTCGGGCCGCTTTCGGAGCGGGTGCTGAGCGCCTCGCCGACCGGCCGCGCCGCGCGGGCGCCCCGGGTCGGCCCGGTGGAGGCGTGAGGGGGCGCCTCGGCGCGCCACCTCACCCTGCCGCGGCAGGGTGGCGCCGTGCACGGCGATGAGACGAGAGCGGCCCTGGCGGAGCTGGGGCCGTTCTTCGCGGTCGAGAGCGCTGCGGCGGCCGACGCGGCCGGCGGCGGCTCCGGCTGGCGGTCGATGGCCGAGCTGGCAGACGGCAGCGGCGTACTGGCCGCCCGCGTGGCCGCCGTACGCGGGGTGCTGGCCGCGGGCGGCGGGCAGCAGCCGGACGCGGTCGAGGAGCGGGTGGCCGCGTCCGTGACCCACCTGGGCCTGGTGGCCCGGCTGCTCTCCCCCTACCTGGCGCTGGCCGTGCTGTACGGGCACGTGCCCGGCGCCGTACGGCTGTCCGACCTGCGCTGGCAGCCCGCGCTCGGCGGCCCCTACCCGCTGGCCCTGCCGGGGCTGCCCGGCCGCGCGGCGGACCCGCCCGCCCCGGCGGAGACCGGGCCCGCGGAGACTGGTGGGGTTGCGGACGCGTTCGCGGCGGCGGTCCTCTCCGGCCCGGTCCGCGAACTGACCGCGGCCTGCGCGGATTCCCGCGTCTCCCCGCACGTCCTGCGGGGCAACACCGCGTCCGCGCTCGCCGGCGCCGCCCGCATGGTCGCCGCGGCCCGCCCGGAGGCCGCCGCGCGGGCCCGCGCGCTGACCGGGCTGCTGCTGGCCGGCGGCCCGCTGCGCGGCGCCGGGCACCTCACCCCGGCGGACGCCGGCGGGGGCCACGGCGCCTTCCGGCGGCGCAGCTGCTGCCTGATCTACCGGGCCGCGCCGGGGCACGCCGGGGCGCTGTGCGGCGACTGTGCGCTCTCCCGTGTGCCGGTGCGCCCGGGATGAAGCAGGTCAAAGCGTTGCGGGCATGAGGACCCGGTCTTGTTGCGAGCAACTTGCAACAAGTAATGTGTCGCATCGAGGTGTCCCGCCCCCGGTCGCAAAGGACGCAACGTTGACCTCCATCATCCAGACCCGCCCCGCCGCGGGGTCCCGCCTCCAGCGGATATCGGCGTCGATGTCGCGTGCCGAGTGGACCCGGCTGGGCGGTATGGCCGGCTTCATCGTGGCGCTGCACGTCATCGGCTGGTTCACGCTCGCGGTGATCGTCGCCCCGCACCACTACCGGACGGGCACCGGCGTCTTCGGGGTCGGCATCGGCGTCACCGCCTACACGCTCGGGATGCGGCACGCCTTCGACGCCGACCACATCGCCGCGATCGACAACACCACCCGCAAGCTGATGGGCGAGGGCAAGCGGCCGCTGTCGGTCGGCTTCTGGTTCTCGCTCGGCCACTCCTCGATCGTCTTCGGGCTGTCCTTCCTGCTCTCCCTGGGCATCAGGTCGCTCGCCGACCCGGTGGCGCACGACAACTCCGGGCTGCACGACGTCACCGGCTGGATCGGCACCACCGTCTCGGGCACGTTCCTGTACGCGATCGCGCTGGTCAACCTGCTGATCCTGGGCGGCATCTGGAAGGTCTTCCGGCGGATGCGGCACGGCGAGTTCGACGAGGCGGCGCTGGAGGACCAGCTCAACAACCGCGGTCTGATGAACCGCCTGCTGGGCCGGCTGATGAAGTCCGTGAGCAAGCCGTGGCAGATGTACCCGATCGGCCTGCTCTTCGGCCTCGGCTTCGACACCGCCACGGAGATCGCGCTGCTGGTGCTGGCCGGCTCCGGCGCCGCCTCGGGCCTGCCCTGGTACGCGATCCTGTGCCTGCCGATCCTCTTCGCCGCCGGCATGTGCCTGCTGGACACCATCGACGGCTCGTTCATGAACTTCGCGTACGAGTGGGCGTTCTCCAAGCCGGTCCGCAAGGTCTACTACAACCTCACCATCACCGGCCTGTCCGTCGCGGTCGCCCTGATCATCGGCACCGTCGAACTGCTCGGCCTGATCTCCGACAAGGCCGGTCTGCACGGCTCCTTCTGGGACTGGATCGGCGGGCTGGACCTCAACATTGTGGGCTACGTCATCGTCGGCCTGTTCTTCCTCACCTGGGCCGTGGCCCTGGCCGTCTGGAAGTACGGCAACATCGAGGAGAAGTGGTCCACCGGCCTGCGCACCGCCGACGCCGGCCCGGAGTAGGGCCCGCCGCTCAGGGCCGCTCCCGCGGTGACCGGTGCGGGGCGGGCCCGGGGTGCGGGCGGGTGGCCAGCAGCACGGTGGCCTCCAGGTCGGGGTCGTGGGCGGTGGCCGCGGTCAGGCCGCCGGCGCGCAGGGCGCGCAGGGCGGCGGGGACCTGGGCCCGGCTGGCCTCGGAGAGCAGGGTGCCGCCCGGCGCGAGCCAGGTGGCGGCGTCGCGGGCGACGCGGCGCAGCAGGTCCAGGCCGTCGGCGCCGCCGTCGAGGGCGAGCGGTGCCTCGTGGTCGCGGGCCTCGGCGGGCAGCAGCGGGATGTCGCCGGTGGGCACGTAGGGGACGTTGGCGGTGAGGATGTCCACCCGGCCGCGCAGGGTGGGCGGCAGGGGCGCGAACAGGTCGCCCTGGTGGACCTGGCCGCGGGCGGCCGCCAGATTGCGGCGGGCGTAGCGCACGGCGGCGGGGTCGAGGTCGGCGGCGTGGAGTTCGACGCCGGGCGCGGCCGCGGCGAGTGCGGCGCCGACCGCCCCGGACCCGCAGCACAGGTCCAGCACGACCGCGCCGGGGCGCAGCAGGGCGGCGGCGCGGGCGAGCAGGAACTCGGTGCGGCGGCGCGGCACGAACACCCCGGGGCCGACCTCGATCCGCAGGCCGGCGAACCCGGCCCAGCCGACGACGTGTTCCAGGGGCAGGCCGCCCGCGCGGCGCGCCACCATCGCGGCCAGCTCCTGCGGGGTGGCGGCGGCCTCGGTCAGCAGGCCCGCCTCCTCCTCGGCGAAGACGCAGCCGGCGGCGCGCAGTTCGGCGGCGGTGTCGGCCGGGTGCGGCCAGCCGGGGCGGCTGCCGGTGCCGGGGCGGGGCGCGACGTGGGGTTCGGACATGGGTGGCGGTGCCTTTCGGGAAGCGTGTCGCTCCCTGGGGCCGTGCCGTCGCGCGGGGGTGTCGACGTCAGCGGGCGCGGCCGTGCGGTGGGAGCGAGCGTGGTGTCCTGCGGCGGTTGATCGGTCCCACCTCCTCGGCTCGTCGCGGGGCGCGCTGCGGCCGGACCCGGTCCGCGGCGCCGTGCCGGACAACCTACCGTACGACCGCGGCGTTGACGGTGTGCAGGGCGGCGGCCGCGGCCTCGGCGGTGGGGTCGGGCCAGCCGTGCACGGTGAAGGTGGCGTGCTCGCCGGGCAGCAGCGTGGTCAGGCCGCGGTCGGTGTGCGCGGCCGGGCCGAGCCGGTCGGCCTGGAGGAGCAGGTCGCGCAGCAGGGTGCGGGCGGTGACGGTGATCTCGACGGCGGGCACGGCGGTGTCGGAGCCGCCGGTGTCCTGGTCGCGGACGGTCAACGAGAGGTCCCACTGCGGGCGCGGGTAGGCGAAGTCCTTGTCCCGGGCGGGGAACCAGTACGCGCGCGCCGCCCCCGGCTCGGTGTCCGTGTCGCCGCCCCGCTCGGCGTTCGGCTCGGCGTCCGCGGTGAGCAGTTGCGCGGTGCTGCCCGCCGCCGGCCGCAGCCGCGGCGGCACCGGCAGGTCGGCGACGGTGCGGGCGGCCGCGGTGAAGGGCAGCCGGACCTCCGCGAGCACTTCGCCCTCGACGGTGACCCGGCGCAGCAGCACGCTGCCGGACCAGGCCCGCGCCGCCTGGTTGACCACGGCCAGCACCAGAGCGCCGTCCCCGCTGCCCCCGCTGTCCCCCGCGCGCTCCTGGAAGGTCAGCAGCCGGTCCGCGTACAGCCGCTTCAGCTCGTGGTAGAGCGGCTTGGGCCGCCCGTCGCCGTCGATGGCGGCCCAGGACGTCACCGGCCAGCAGTCGTTGAGCTGCCAGACGACGGTGCCGGCGCAGCGCGGCCAGTGCGCGCGCCAGTGCTCGACACCGGTGGCCACGGCACGTGCCTGGTTGACCTGGGTGAGGTAGTGCCAGGTGTCGAAGTCGGCCGGGACGGGGAAGTGCCGGGCCAGGCCGCGGGCGAGTTTGCCGTTGCCGTCGGCGGCCTTCTGGTGGTGGAGCATGCCGGGCGAGTCCGGGGTGAGCGGTGTGTCGCCGATGGCGCGGCGCACCGTGGCGTAGGCGGGCGGGGCCTGCCAGCCGAACTCCGCGACGAACCGCGGGACGCTGTCGCGGTAGTCGGTGTAGTCGGTCCGGTTCCACACGTCCCAGGAGTGGGCGGTGCCGTGGCCGGGGTCGTTGGGGTGGTGCCGCCAGGAGCCGGACCAGGGGCTGCCGGCCCAGTACGGGCGGGTCGGGTCGGTCTCGGCGACGACCCGGGCGAGGAGGCCCAGGTAGTAGCCCTCGCCCCAGGAAGCGCCGGCGAGTTCGGGCTCCCAGTCCCAGTCGCGGAAGGCCCACAGGTTCTCGTTGTTGCCGTTCCACAGCACCAGCGAGGGGTGCGGGGAGAGCCGGGCGACGTTCTCCCGGGCCTCGGCCTCCACCTCGGAGCGCAGCGGCTGCTCCTCGGGGTAGGCGGCACAGGCGAAGAGGAAGTCCTGCCAGACCAGCAGGCCCAGCTCGTCGCAGGCGTCGTAGAAGTCGTCGCTCTCGTAGATCCCGCCGCCCCACACCCGCACCAGGTCCACCCCGGCGGCCGCGGCCTGCGCCAGGCGGGCGCGGTAGCGCGGGGCGTCGACCCGGCTGGGGAAGGCGTCGTCGGGAATCCAGTTGACGCCGCGGGCGAACAGGGCGGTGCCGTTGACCCGCAAGGTGAACGCCGAGCCGTGCGCGTCGGGCGCGGTGTCCAGTTCGACGCTGCGGAAACCGATCCGCCGCTGCCAGGTGTCGAGCGGCTCGGCGCCGTCCAGGACGGTCACCTCGCAGGCGTACAGCGGCTGTTCGCCGTAGCCGCGCGGCCACCACAGCCGGGCGCCGGGCACCTCGCAGCCGACGGTGAGGCGGTCGGTGCCGGGTGCGGCGGTGGCCTCGGCGACGCTGTCGCCGACCCGCAGCCGTACGGTCAGCGGCCGGGCGGCGCCGGCGGCGGTCCGCTCCAGCTCGATCCGCGCCTCGACGCGGCCGGTGCCCTCGGCGACGGTGACCTGCGGCACCACGCCGGCCAGCCGCGCGGTGGACCAGCGCTCGATCCGCACCTGCTTCCACATGCCGGCGGTGACCAGGGTCGGCCCCCAGTCCCAGCCGAAGGAGCAGGCCATCTTCCGGATGTACTGGAAGGGTTCGGGATAGGCGTTGGGGCGCGCGCCGAGCAGCGCGCGGACCCGTTCGGCCTCGGTGTACGCGGAGGTGAAGGCGACGGTCAGCGGGGTGTCCGCGGCCGTGTCGAGCGCGTCGGTGACGTCGAAGCGGTACGCGCGGTGCATGTTGCGGGTGCGGCCGAGCACCCGTGCGCCGAGCCGGACCTCGGCCACGGTGTCCAGCCCGTCGAAGACCAGGTCGGTCCGCTCGTGTCCGGGCGCGGCCGGCGGCAGCGCCGTCTCGTAACGCCAGTCCGCGCGGCCGACCCACGCCACCTCGGTCTCGTTGCGGTCCAGGTACGGGTCCGGGATCACCCCGGCGGCCATCAGGTCGGTGTGCACGCACCCCGGCACCGTCGCGGGCACGCTGCCCCGGCCGGGTACCGTCAGCGCCCAGCCCTCGGCGACCGGCGTGGCGTCCTTCATCCCTGTTCCCCTGCCTGCTGCTGACCGTCCCGGCGACCGCTGCACCGGCGGCGCCCCTGTCCGGCGCGCATTAAACGGTAAAGCACGGCGGGCGGCCGGCAACAGGGGTGGACCGGTGCACTGGCCCTGCCGTACCGAACCGGTTCAGTCCGGGCGCGGCGTCGGCGCGGCCGCTGCGAGCGGCCCGGGTGCCTACTTCAGCGCGGCGGCCGCCAGCCGCAGTTCGCGGAAGGCGAGGTCGATGTGGTCGCCGAGGGGGACCGACCCGTCCTGCATCCAGCGGTGGGTGGCCGCGGCGAAGGTGTCCATGCCGACCTGGGCGAGCAGCGGCGCGGTCCGGGCGTCGACCCCGCGGCCGCGCAGCGCGCCGGTCAGGGCGTCGACGAGCAGGGCCCGTTTGGCGAGGGCGCGTTCGCGCAGCGCCGGGGTCTCGTCGATCAGGTGCGCGCCCCGCTCGGTGACGGGCCGGTTGCGTTCGAAGAGCGGCACCGAGTCGCGGAAGGCGGCGCGCAGGGCCGGCAGCGGCTTGGTGCCGTGCGGGACCTGGGCGACGGCTCGGGTGAGGACGTCGCGCAGTTCGCTCTCGCCGTCGAAGAACATCTCGCGCTTGTCGGAGAAGTGCCGGTAGAAGGTCCGCTCCGTGACCCCTGCCCGTGCGGCGATGGCCTCGACGGTGACCTGGTCGAAACCGTGCTCGGCGAACAGGTCGAGCGCGGCTTGCAGCAGCCGCCGGCGTGCCGCTTCTCCGCTTCTTGGCATGGCGACACTCTACCGCCCGGTGTCGGCACCTGCCGGTTTTTACGTCAGACCCTGACACCATGTAACGTCAGAATGCGACACTAAAACCGTCAGACTCTGACGCTAAAAATGTCTGGCATGAGACGTGAGGGAGGTCGCCATGGAGCAGCGGTTCGACGGCAGGACCGTGGTCGTCACGGGCGCGAGCTCGGGGATCGGGGTGGGCATCGCCCGGCGGTTCCACGAGGAGGGGGCGCGCGTGGTGCTGGCCGCCCGGCGCCGGGACCGGCTCGACGCGCTCGCGGCGGAGCTCGGCGGGGAGCGGGCCCTGGCCGTGACGACGGACGTCACCAGCCGCGACGACATGGACGCGCTGGCCGAGGCCGCCGCGGAGCGGTTCGGCGGCATCGACGTGCTCGTGTCCAACGCGGGCCTGGGGCTCGGCAAGGAGTTTCAGGACACCACCGCCGCGGACTGGCGCCTGGTGATGAGCACGGACGTGGACAGCTGCTTCCACGGAGCGCAGGCCGTCCTGCCGCACCTGAAGCGGAGCGGCGGCAGCATCGTGCAGATCGCCTCGGCGTCCGGGATGGGCGGCGACCGGATGCTCACCGCCTACAACGCGGCGAAGGGCGCGGTGGTGAACTTCACCCGCGGACTCGCCTTCGACCTGGGGCGGTTCGGCATCCGCGTCAACACCGTGGCCCCGTCCCTGACCCTGGGCGCTGAGCATGCCGGGCGCCCGGAGGCCGCGCGGCTGGTCGAGCGGTTCAACGACCGCCGCGCGCTGGCCGGCTACAGCACCCCGGCCGACATCGCCGCCGCGGTCGCGTTCCTCGCCTCCCCCGACGCCCGCTTCATCACCGGTGTCCTGCTCCCCGTCGACGGCGGCATCACCGCCGGCAGCGGCCAGCCTCCCCTGTTCTGAACTCCGGAAGGACCACGCCCCGTGACCTACGACCTCGACCCCGAACTCGCCGCCGCGCTGGCGGCCCTGCCCAAGGGCCCCAACGGCGCGCTGCTCGACTTCTCCGACATCCCCGCCTGCCGCGCACAGGCGCAGGCCGCGAGCGCCGGGCTGCCGATACCCGATCCCGACCCGCGCGTCACGATCGAGACGCTCGCCGTCCCCCGCGGCGACGGCACCGCACTCGACGTCGTGCTGTTCTCCCCCGTGCCGGCCGACCGGCCGCGGCCGGCGCTGCTGTACTTCCACGCGGGCGGGCAGGTGCTGGGCAGCGCCCACGACCGCGTCGCCCACGCGTACGCCGCCGCCATGGCGCTCGAACTCGACATCGTGCTGGCCGTGGTCGACTACCGGCTGGCACCGGAGACCCAGGCGCCGGGGGCCGCCGAGGACGGCTACCTCGCCTACACCCACCTGGTCGCGCACGCCGCCGGCCACGGCATCGCCCCCGACCGGATCGGGCTGGCCGGCGCGAGCGGCGGCGGGGCGCCCGCCACCGCGACGGCGCTCATGGTCCGCGACCGCGGGGACCGCCGGCCGCGGCTGCTGTCGCTGAACTACCCGATGCTCGACGACCGCGGCGCGACGGCCTCCAGCCGCGAGATCGTCGACCTCGGGGTCTACGACCGCCGGGAGAACGCGTACGCGTGGGCCGCGGTGCTCGGCGACCGCGTCGGCACCGCGGACGTGCACCCCTACAGCGCGCCCGGCCGCGCCACGGACGTCGCCGGGCTGCCGGACACCTTCGTCGCCGTCGCCCAGTACGACGTCTTCCGCGACGAGAACATCGACTTCGCCCGCCGCCTGATCGCCGCCGGCGTGCCCGTCGACCTGCACCTCTACGCGCACACCTACCACGCCTGGGACGTGTTCGCCCCGGCCTCGGCCCTCGCGGGCACCTTCGTCCGCACCTGGCACGACTACCTCCGCCGCCACCTCCACGGCTGAGCCCGTCGGCCGCGGCACGGGACCCGGGGCCGCCGCCGCGGCACGGCTGCCCGTCGCGGTCCCGCGTTGCGGCCCCGCTGTGCCGCGCCAAGCATGGACGCATGGCCGACGCGGCACCGTTCGACGTGATCAGCGCGGGCCTCGCCGAGGTGCACCGGCAGCTGCTGCCGGTCACGGACGGCGAGGTCGCCTCGTACATCCCGCAGCTCGCGCTCGCCGACCCGGGCGACTTCGGGTTGGCGCTGGTGAGCATGGACGGCCACCGGTACCGGGCCGGGCGCGCCGGGGTGCCGTTCTCCCTCCAGTCGGTGTCCAAGCCGTTCGTGTACGCGCTGGCCCTGGCGGAACTCGGGCTGGAGGAGGTGCGGGCTCGGGTGGGCCTCGAGCCGAGCGGCGACGCGTTCAACGCGATCAGCCTGGAGCGCGGCACGGGCCGCCCGGCGAACCCGATGATCAACGCGGGCGCGATCGCCACCACGAACCTGGTGCCGGCCGGCAGCCCGCAGGAGCGGTTCGGCCGGGTGCTGGAGGGCCTGAGCGCGTTCGCCGGGCGCCGGCTGGACGTCGACGAGGAGGTCTACCGCTCGGAGTCGGCGACCGGCGACCGCAACCGCGCCCTGGCCTACCTGATGCACGCCGCCGGTTCGCTGCGCACCGAACCGCGGGCCGCGGTGGAGACGTACTTCCGGCAGTGCGCGGTGCGGGTGGACACGGTGGACCTGGCCGTGATGGCCGCGACGCTGGCCACCGGCGGCGTCAACCCGGTGTCGGGGCGGCGCGTGGTGCCCGAGCCGGTCGCGGTGCAGGTGCTCGCGGTGATGGCGACCTGCGGGATGTACGACGCGGCGGGCGACTGGCTGGTACGGGTGGGGCTGCCCGCCAAGAGCGGCGTGTCGGGCGGCCTGGCCGCGGCGAGCCCGGGCCGGTTCGGCATCGCCTGCTACAGCCCGCCATTGGATTCGACCGGCAGCCCGGTGCGGGCGGTGGCGGCGCTGCGCGAGATGTCCCGCCGGTTCGGGATGCACCTGATGCACGTGCCCGCGCCGGGCCCGGCGACGGTGACCGCGTGCACGACGGCGGAGCACTGGCCGGCGGGCGCGGACCGGCCGCCGGCCGAGCGGGAGCTGCTGGCCCGCGAGGGGCGGCGGATCGCGCTGGTGGCCGCGCGGGGCGAGCTGGACTTCACGGCGGTGGAGCGGGTGCTGTGGGCGCTGGCGTCGGTGGCGCCGCAGCAGCCGGGGTGGCTGGTGCTGGACCTGGCGGAGGTGCTGTGGGTGCGGCCGCCGGCCCGCGCGATGCTCGAAGCGGCGCTGGAGCGGGTCACGGCCGCCGGGCACCGGGTCGGCGTGGTGCCGGGCGCGCAGGCCTACGGGCACGGCGGGCTTGCGTCGGGCGCCCAGGTGTGCGGCAGCCGCGCGGAGGCGGTCGCGTGGGCCGAGGACTGCTTGGTCGCCTCCTCCGCTGGGCTGCGGAAGCCGCCCGATTGATATATCCAGGTAGTGACGGAAATGTCGGAAGCGGACGACTGCTGGAAGACGGCCAGACGGTTCGGGGGCCGCGTCTTCGCAAGCCGCCGGAAAGGTCATCCCATGCCCTCCATGCACCAGCCGCTGACTCCTGCCGCGCTCGCCGACCTGCGCCGCCCGCGCAAGTACCCGGCGGTCTCGGTGCTGCTGCCCACGCACCGCCGCGAACCGGACAACGCGCAGGACGCCGTACGGCTGCGCAACCTCCTGGAGGAGGCGAAGAACGCGGTGCACAGCGACCCCGAGGTGGCCAGGGCGGACCGGATCGACGTGATCGGGCGGCTCGACCAGGCGCTGGCGGAGGTGGACCTGGTGTACGCCGAGGACGGTCTGGCGATCTTCGCCGCGCCCGGCGAGCACCACGTCTGGTCGCTGGACCGGCCGGTGCCGGAGCGGGTGCTGCTGGCCCAGACCTTCCTGACCCGCAACCTGGTCGCCGCCTATGCCGCCAGCCGGCCCTTCTGGGTGCTGGCGCTGTCCGCGGACGTGGCGACGCTGTGGAGCGGCGGCCGCCAGCACACCCCGCACCAGGAGGCGGGGCCGTTCCCGGTGCGCCGCGAGCCGATCGACTTCGACCCCGAGCACCAGGAGCAGATCGGCGACACCCCGAGCATCTTCAACGACGAGGACACCCGGACCTTCCTGCGGCAGGTCACCGAGGCGGTGGGGGCGGTGCAGGCGGCCGACCCGCGCCCGCTGTACCTGGTGGCCGAGCCGGAGGCGGTCAGCGCCCTGGACGAGGTCGGCCCGGTGGCCAGGGACGCGGTGGCGCACATCGGGCAGGGCGGACTCGCCGGGGGACCGGGCGAGGCGCTGGCCCGGGCGGTGGCCGACGCCGACCGCGAGCGCGACGAGCGCGCGGTCGCCGAGGTGCTCGACGACCTGGACCGGGCCCGCGGCCGCAAGGCGTTCGCCGGGGGCGTGGACGAGGTCTGGCAGTCGGTGAGCGAGGGCCGCGCGGCGCTGGTGGCGATCGAGGACGGCTACCGCACCACGGTCCGGGACGACGGCGACCACCTGGTGCCGGCCGGCACCGAGGAGCGCGGCGCCCGCGACGACATCGTGGACGAGATCGCCGAGCAGGCGCTCGACACCGGCGCCCGGGTCCGCTTCGTGCCGGACGGCCACCTCGCCGACGCCGGCCACATCGCCGCGGTCCTGCGCTACTAGGCTGTCTCCGGCCCATAGCGCCGTCCCGCCCGAGGGGCGGGGGCCGACGGAGCCCGGTGCTCCCCCATGGCCGGGGGCATGGGGGGCGGGGTGTGTCAGACACGGCCCAGGCCGCCGCACGGCGGGCGGGCGTCCGCTTGCGGCCGGGTGGCGACAGAAGCGGTCCGGACAGCGGTGCCAAGTGGCGGCCCCCGCGCCTATCATGAGATTCCGGTTCTCGGCGGGGGCGGTGGAATCAGGCATGGTTGACGGGGACGGGTCGGCGCGCGGCGCGGCGACCCTCGCGGAGAAGATCGACGCGCTCTTCCGCGTGGTGCGCCGGTCGGGCCGGGAGGCGTACACGCACGAGGAAGTGGCGCGCGCCTGCCGGGAGGCGACCGGGGAGAGCTTCTCGACCACCTACCTCTGGCAGTTGCGCACCGGGCGGCGGACCAATCCGACCAAGCGCCACCTGGAAGCGCTCGCGCAGTTCTTCCGGATTCCGGTCGCGTACTTCTTCGACGACGACCAAGGCGCCCGGATCGCCGCCGAGTTGGAGCTGCTCGGCGCGCTGCGGGACGCCGGGGTGCGCAGCGTCGCGCTGCGGGCGGTGAACCTCTCGCCGGAGGGCATGGACACGATCAGCGACATGATCGACCTGATCGCCCGGCGCGAGGCGGACCGCAACCGCAACTCGCCCTAGGAGCAGCCGGGTTCGGGGCGAACGGGGAGCAGGGACCAACGGGGAGCAGGGCAGAACGGGGCAGAAGGGTTGACGGGATGCCACGGGTGCGGGTCCGGGAGCAGGTGACCGCCGGAACCGCACCGGGGCGTCTTGGAGCTTTCCGGACCGGGCGCGAGAGCGGACCTGGGCGGCGCGCAAGCGCCGGCCGCAGGCGGCGACAGGGGGATGGTGCACGTGAGAGCGCGGGCTGCCGTACATGACGCGCTGTGGGAGAAGTACCGCCGGGCCATGGGCTCGGGCGAACTGCCCCGGCCGTTCGATGAGATGGCGCTGATCGCACGGCTCGCCGAGCGGCGCGGCCGGCCGATCGAGCTGATCCCGGTCGACGCGCTGCCGAACCTGCCGTGCGGGCTGCTGATGGTCACCGACCACGCCGACTGCATCGTCTACGCCACCGACACCAGCGTGCTGCACCAGCGGCACATCCTGCTCCACGAGGCCGCGCACCTGGTGTGCGGGCACGACGGGGCCGGGCCGGGCGCCGGCGACGCCGCGGACCCGGGCGACGCCGCCACCGCCGGGTCCCGGGCGCTGCTGCCGCACCTGCCGGACACGCTGGTGCGGCGGGTGCTGGGCCGTACCGTCTACACCGAACCGCAGGAGCACGAGGCGGAGTTGCTGGCGTCGCTGATCTGCTCGCGGGCCGCGCGGGAGGCCCGTACCCCGCCGCTCGCGGAGGGCCAGCAGCGCCGGCTGGGCTCGCTGTTCGGAGTGCCGCGGGCCCGGGGCCGATCGCGTGGTTGACGCGGGGACGTACACCGCGGGCGGGCTGCTGCTCGCCTTCGCCTGCTACCGGATGGTGGTGGTGCGGCTCGGCGGGCCCGACCCGGACCCGGCCACGCGCTACGTCGGCTGGTTCGCGCTGTCGATGGGCGCGGCGCTGCTGGTGCTGGCGCCGGCCACCGTACGGGCGCTGCACCGGTTCGGGCCGGCGCCGCGGGTGGCGGCGCTGCTGGGCACCGAGTTGAAGATGGGCGCGCTGACGGTGCTGGCGCTGATCGCCCGGGCGCTGGCGGAGCCGGGGCGGCCGCAGCGCGAGGCGGAGCGGCGCTCGGCCCGGCAGGCGCTGGCGGCCGGTGTGCTGCTGGCCGCGCTGTTCCTGCCCGCGGGTGTCCGCGAGCACAACGGCACCGGGTACGTCACCGGCACCGCGGGCCGCTGGCTGCTGGCGGGCTACGACGTGCTGTTCGTGGGGTACTCGCTGCGCTGCCTGGCCCTGTTCGGCACCCTCCTCGGCCGCCACACCCGCGGGATGCCGCCCAGCGCGCTGCGTACGGGGCTGCGGCTGATGCGGGTGAGCGGCGCGGTCGGCGCGGCCTGGACGCTGCTGCTGTTGTGGGACGCGGTGCGGGTGCTGCGCTCGGGCCGGCAGGACACCGCCGAGCACCGGATGGCGGCGGTGCTGGCGCTGGCGTGCGTCCTGCTGGCGGTGGGCGGGGCGACGGCCAGTACGTGGGAGCGGGCGCTGACCGCGCCGGTCCGGCTGGTGCGTGCCGCCCGCTCCTACCGCGCCCTGGAGCCGCTGTGGTCGGCACTGTACGAGGCGCACCCGGGCATCGCGCTGCGGCCGCCGCGCCCGGACCGCTGGCCGGCGCTGCGGGACGTGCAGTTCGCGCTGTACCGGCGGGTGATCGAGATCCACGACGGTCGGCTGTCGCTGCGGCCGTACTACCCGGCGGACGCCCGGGCGTGGCTGGCCGCGCGGACGACCGCGGGGGCGGAGGCGCTGCCGGACGCGCTGTCCAGGGCGCCGTCCGACGCGGCTGTGGAGGCGGCGGCGCTCGCGGCGGCGGTGGAGGCGCGGCGCGCGGGGCACAAGCCGGTGCCGCGGCGGCCCGCGGTGGCCGCTGCCGTGCCGCCGCGCACCGGGACGATCGACGGGGACGTGGCCTGGCTGACGGCGGTGGCGCAGGCGTTCGCCCTGCTCACGGCGTCCGGCGGGCGCGACCGGCCATGAACGCGGACATGAGCCCGGACACGGACTCGGACATGGACCCGGGCGTGAAAGAGCCCCGGCCGGGACGGGGGGACCAGGCCGGGGCAGTCGCGGTGTGACGCCGCGGACACATCATGTTCACCGATGTTCACCGCATCGCCACATGAATACTTTAACACTCAATGAGCGTAGTCGAAGCCAGTGGGCGCGGCCTCGGCCCGCGCGGGGGGCGCGGCGGGCGCGGCCGGCTCCCCCGTCCGCGCCGCGGGCTGCTCGGTGCGCGCCGCGGCGGCCGCGTCGACCCCGGTGGCGATCATCGCCGACAGCGGCTCGACGGCGGTGCGGTTCTCACCCAGCAGTTCGCGCAACTTCAGGCCGTCGGCGGGCAGGTCCCGCCGCCACGCCATCGCCACCAGCGGCCCGAGCAGCGCGAGCGCGGCACTGAGCGAGCTGGTCACCGACAGCCGTACCAGGGTGCCGTCGGCGTGCGGCAGCAGGTCGAAGCCGAAGTGCGGGACCTGGGTGCCCAGCGGGCCCCACATCCGCTGGCCGCGGAACGCTATCCGGCGGCCCGGCTCGAAGTCCGCGCAGACCAGGTGGTGCGGGCGGCGCCGCCCGGGAAAGCGGTAACGGTAGACCGCGCCGGGCCCCGGCGCCACATGCCCCGGCTCCACCGAGGACACGCCCGAACTCCACAGCGCGAGGTTGCGGGCATCGGCGAGGAAGTCGAAGACCTCCGTAGGTGTACGCCGCACGAACACGTTCGTGGACACGCAAGGCATCGCTGACCTCCCCGGTAGCGGCGTGGACCCGGTAGCGCCGCGGACGGCCGCCGCGGGCGGACGCGGACCGCGGAGAACGGTGCGCTTGCCTCGGGTGGCCGTCTGCTTCACTCCACTTCCACAGCGTGCCCCGCAAAAGCGCACATGTCGTGGCGATGCGGCCGATCGAGTGAGAACGCTGCGTGCACGGGGGTGATCAACGTGTGCCGTAAACCGATAGCCTGACCTGGTGGAAGAGCAGCAACTGCCGACCCGTTTCGAGCGCGGCACCGACGGCCCGAAGGTGATCGTCGCCGGACTCGACGGTTCGGACTCGTCCTGGCGGGCCGCGGCGTACGCGGGCGGTCTGGCCCGCCGGCAGCATGCCCTGCTCGCGCTCGTCTACGTGCAGCCGTACATCGCGGGCGGCGCCGCGCTCGGGGTGCCGGTCTCCGAGGCGGACACCGGGGTCGCCGAGCAGCTGCTCGCCGAGATCCGCGCCTCGGTGGAGCGGGTGCGCGGGGCGTTCACGGTGCGCTGGGAGTTCCACACCTTCCGCGGCGACCCCTACAACGGGCTGGCGATGGCCGCCGACCAGCTCACCGCCGACGCCGTGGTGGTCGGCGCCTCCGAACGGGCCGGGCACCGCCTGGTCGGCTCGGTCGCGGTGCGCCTGGTGAAGTCCGGCCGCTGGCCGGTCACGGTGGTGCCGTAGCCCGCGGGGCGCGTACGGCGCGGGTCCCGGTCGTACGCGGACGTACGGCCGGGACCCGGTGGTGTTCTGCTGCTGCTCTCCCCCGCACAGGGCTCAGCGGGCGGCCTGCGCGGGCGCGTACTTGTAGCCCACCCGGCGCACCGTCACGATGCTGCCGCGGTGCGCGGCGCCCAACTTCCTCCGCAGCCGGGCGATGTGGACGTCCACGGTGCGGCCGTCGCCGACATGGCCGTAGCCCCACACGGTGGTGACGAGCTGGTCGCGCGAGTGCACGCGGTGCGGGTGCGCGACCAGGTGGGCGAGCAGTTCGAACTCCAGGTACGTCAGGTCCAGCGGGCGGCCGTCGACGGCGACGGTGCGGCGCTCGCCGTCTATCACCACCGGTGCGGTGGGCGCGCCGCGCTCCGCTGCCGCCGGGGCGGCGGTGTACGGCTGCGGGTCGGCGGCGGGCACCGGCTGCTCGGCGGTCGCCTGCTCGGCCGGGACCAGCACCAGGTAGCCGACCATCGGGGCGCCGCCGGGCACCGCGGGCAGCACATGGCCGGGCGCCGGCAGCCAAGTGGCCCCCGGCGGCAGGAAGTCGGGCGCGGGCGGGACCTCGTCGGGCCGCACCGCGCGCAGCCGCTGCCGGGCGGCGGACGGCGCGGGGACGGCGGCGGGGGCGGACGGGATGTGCGAGACGTTCGACATGGTTTCGGCTCTTTCGCGCGAGAGGTCGGAGAGGACTTCCGTATGCGCGGTACCGGAAACGTGCTGCCGCTGCCGACGGCACCCGGCGTGCGGCCGGGTGCGGTGCGGGTGCGTGGAGTCAGCGGGCGACGTGGTTCCGCGCGGGGATCGCGCGGCAACACCAGCGGTCGAAGTGGTGCTCCTGCCGGGACGGCCAGAAGGGCTCGAGGTCGTCGCGACCTGTCCCGGTGTCAGTGATGCTGGCCATGCGCCTATTGAACCAGACCTCGTGCCCTTCGTGTGAGGGTCCGGTGAGGTCCGGAACGTGTCCGCGGTCACTCCGGCCGCGGACACGTTCCGGCTCGGCGCCCCCTGCGGCGGGGCGGCGCACCGCCGGGGCTACGCTGAGGCGTCGAGTCGAAGGAGTCGCCATGCAGTTCCACCACGCGCTCACCACCACCCTGGCGGTCAGCAATTCCCCCGGGCCCGGACCGGTGATGCGCACCTTCATCGTGGTCGCGGTCGTCGGCGCCGCCCTCCTCGGCTGGTTCCTCCTCCGCGGCTACCGGGACTGAAGGTGCTCGCCCCGGGAAGAGCCGCACATACCCAGGGGCGCGGGGAACTGCGCGACCAGCCACCCACCGCGGGAAGGTCCGGGACCCACCGGCCGGGGCAGCCTCAGCGGATCGGCACCCCGGAAAGCGTGCGGGCGATGACGAGGCGCTGGATCTCGCTCGTACCCTCGAAAATCGTGTAGATCGCGCTGTCGCGGTGCATCCGCTCGACGGGGTACTCACGGGTGTACCCGTTGCCCCCGAGGATCTGGATCGCCTGCGCCGTGACCTTCTTCGCGGTCTCGCTGGCGAAGAGCTTGGACATGGAGCCCTCCGCCGAGGTGAAGGGCCGCCCGGCGGTTGCCATCCAGGACGCCCGCCACACCAGCAGCCGCGCGGCGTCGATCTGCGTGCGCATGTCCGCCAGTTGGAAGGCGACCCCCTGGTTGTCGATGATGGGGCGCCCGAACTGCTCGCGGCCCTTGGCGTACTCCAGCGCGTACTCGTAGGCGGCGCGAGCGGTGCCGACCGCCATCGCGCCGACCGCCGGGCGGGACGCCTCGAACGTGGCCATCGCCGCGTTCTTCACCCGCTCCCCGTCCCCGGACCTCGCCCGCTCCCGGGCGCGCGCCAGCCGCTCGTCGAGCTTCTCCTTGCCGCCGAGCAGGCAGTCCCCGGGCACCCGCACGTCCTCCAGGACGACCTCGGCGGTGTGCGAGGCGCGGATGCCGTGCTTCTTGAACTTCTGCCCCTGCGACAGCCCCGGGGTGCCGGGCGGCACGATGAAGGAGGCGTGCCCCTTGGTGCCGAGTTCGGGGTCCACCACGGCCACCACCACGTGGACGTTGGCGATGCCGCCGTTGGTCGCCCAGGTCTTGGTGCCGTTGAGCACCCACTCGTCGGTGGCCTGGTCGTAGACCGCGCGGGTGCGCATCGAGCCCACGTCGGAGCCGGCGTCCGGCTCGGAGGAGCAGAAGGCGGCGACCTTCACGTCACTGGCGTCGCCGTACATCTGGGGCACCCAGGTGCCGATCTGCTCCTCGGTGCCGTTGGCGAGCACCCCGACGGCGGCCAGGCCGGTGCCCACGATGGACAGCGCGATGCCCGCGTCGCCCCAGAACAGCTCCTCCATGGTCATGGGGATGCCCAGGCCGGTCGGGTCGAAGAACTGCTGGGCGTAGAAGTCCAGCGAGTAAAGGCCTATCTTGGCCGCCTCTTGGATGATCGGCCAGGGCGTCTCCTCGCGCTCGTCCCACTCGGCGGCGGCCGGGCGCATCACGTCGGCGGCGAAGCCATGGATCCACTCGCGCACGGACTGCTGTTCGTCGTTGAGTTCGAGCGTGAAGTCGCCCATCGTCACCCTCCACGGACTTGTTACTTGCGGTAACGGCAGTCTGTTACCGTGCGGTAGGGAATGTCAACTCGCAGACCGCACAGCGGTCGGGCGCCGCCAGGGTGTTACGTTGCGCGCAGAAACCCGCAGCACACGCGCTGTGCGGACGAGTTGATCAGACAAGCAGCGGACCACCTGCGCCCGGTCACCCGAGCGCGGCAGGCCACCGGGAGGCACCGTGGAGACCGGGCATCGGCAGGACCAGCGGACCGCCACACAGCGGCGCCGCAACGAACTGCTGGAGGCCGCCGACCGCGTGGTGCTGCGCGAGGGGCCCGAGGCGTCGATGAACGCGATCGCGGCCGAGGCGGGCATCACCAAGCCGATCCTCTACCGCCACTTCGGCGACAAGTCCGGCCTGTACCGCGCGCTCGCCAAGCGGCACACCGACGCGCTGCTGGCCACCCTGCGCAGCGCGCTGGACTCCCCCGGCGACCGCCGCGACCGGGTCGAGGCGACCCTGCACGCCTACCTGTCGGCCATCGAGAGCCGGCCGCAGGTCTACCGCTTCCTCATGCACCCGGCCGAGACGCCCGCGGCGGACGGGGAGAAGGGGTTCGACGTCGGCCGCCACCAGGCGCCGCTGCTGCGGCGGATGGGCGAGGACCTCGGCGACGTCATCGCCGAGCGGCTGGACCTGGGCCCCGACACCCGCGAGGTGGCCCGGGTGTGGGGACACGGCATCGTCGGGATGATGTACGCCGCCGGGGACTGGTGGCTGGGCGAGCGCCCCTGCTCCCGGGACCAACTGGTGCGGACGCTGGCCGATCTGCTGTGGGGCCGGCTCACCCTGGCCGGCGACCGGGCCGGCAGCCGCGGGCTGTAGGCGGACCGCCCCCGGGCCGCCCATCCCCGGCCGCCCACTCCGGACAGACCGCCCCGGGCGGACCCGCACCAATCCCCGGCCTGTCCCCTGACCGACCCCGACCGCCCCCGGGCCGGCCGCGCACGGCCATCCGCGTCGCTCCGCGGACCGCGCGCCCCGCCGGGCGCCGCGGCGGTCAACTCCCCCGCCTGGAAGTCGATAGGCTGGCGCCGGGCGCAAGTCGAGGAGGAAACAACAGGATGGCAGGCAACTCTGAGCCGCTGACGCCGCGGGCGAAGCTCGCCGTGACGGCGGGCAAGGCCGCGGCCGCGGTCTCCCGCGTCGCAGGCAAGGGCAGTGGATCGGTGATCGGCGGCAAGGTCGCGCTGAGGCTCGACCCCGACCTGCTCGCGCGCCTCGCCCGCCACCTGGACGTCGTACTGGTGTCGGCGACCAACGGCAAGACCACCACCACCCGCCTGCTCGCCGAGGCGCTGCGCGCCGGCGGACCGGTGGTGTCCAACGCGCTCGGCGCGAACATGCCCGCCGGCATCACCTCGGCGCTGGCCGGCGGCTCGGACGCGAGGTTCGGCGTCATCGAGGTGGACGAGAAGTACCTCGCCGGAGTGGCGCGCGACGTCACCCCGAAGGCGATCGCGCTGCTCAACCTCTCCCGGGACCAGCTCGACCGCGCCGCCGAGACCCGGATGCTCGCCGAGAAGTGGCGCGAGGGGCTGGCCGGCTCCGACGCGATCGTCGTCGCCAACGCCGACGACCCGCTGATCGTCTGGGCCGCCTCCTCCAGCCCGACCGTGGTGTGGGTGGCCGCCGGGCAGGCGTGGAAGGACGACGCCTGGTCCTGCCCGTCCTGCGGCGGGGTGCTCCAGCGCCCGTCCGACGACTGGTACTGCGGCGAGTGCGGCTTCCGCCGCCCGACCCCGACGTGGGCGCTGTCCGGCGACCACGTGGTGGACCCGTACGGCGTCGCGTGGCCGATCCACCTCCAACTGCCCGGCCGCGCCAACAAGTCCAACGCGGCGGTGTCCACCGCGGTCGCCGCGGCCTTCGGCATCGACCCCAAGGTCGCGCTGGAGCGGATGTACAAGGTGCAGGCGGTCGCCGGGCGCTACGACGTGGTCACCTACCAGCAGCGCCAGGTGCGGCTGCTGCTGGCGAAGAACCCGGCGGGCTGGCTGGAGACGTTCTCGCTGATCGACCAGCCGCCGGCGCCGGTCGTGCTGTCGGTCAACGCGCGCGGCGCCGACGGCACCGACACCTCCTGGCTGTGGGACGTGGACTACACCCGGCTGGCCGGGCACCCGATCATGGTGCTCGGCGACCGGCGGCTGGACCTGGCGGTCCGCCTGGAGGTGGCCGGCCTGGACTTCCGGGTCTGCGCCGACCTGGACGAGGCGGTGCGCAGCGCGCCGCCCGGCCGGATCGAGGCGATCGCCAACTACACCGCCTTCCAGGACCTGCGCCGCAAGGTCGGAAACTGAACGGGCTGGCGGGACCCGCGCACGACCCCTGGTCGTCGCAGGCCCGGCCCCAGACCCGGCCCCGACAACGGACCCGAGGAGAAGCACGCATGAGTGATTCCAGCCTGCGCCTGGTGTGGGTCTACCCCGACCTGCTCAGCACCTACGGCGACCAGGGCAACGCACTGGTCGTGGAGCGCCGCGCGCAGCAGCGCCGGGTGCCGGTCACCCGCGTCGACGTCCGCTCCGACCAGCCGATCCCGACCTCCGGCGACATCTACCTGGTCGGCGGCGGCGAGGACCGGCCGCAGCGGCTGGCGGCCGAGCGGCTGCGCCGCGACGGCGGGCTGAACCGGGCGGTGGCCAACGGCGCGATCGTCTTCTCCGTCTGCGCGGGCTACCAGATCCTCGGCCACGAGTTCGTCAACGACCTCGGCCGCCCCGAGCCGGGCCTGGGCCTGCTGGACGTGGTGAGCACCCGCGGCGAGGGCGAGCGGTGCGTCGGCGACGTGCTGGCCGACATCGACCCGCAGCTCGGGCTGCCGCAGCTGACCGGTTTCGAGAACCACCAGGGCGTCACGCACCTCGGGCCCGCCGCCCGCCCCCTCGCCCGGGTGCGGGTCGGCCGCGGCAACGGCACCGGCGACGGCACCGAGGGCGCCTTCAACGACACGGTCTTCGGCACCTACATGCACGGCCCCGTCATGGCCCGAAACCCGCACATCGCGGACATGTTGATCAAACTGGCCCTGGACGTCAACGCGCTGCCGCCGGTCGACGACCAGTGGTACGACGCCCTGCGCGAGGAACGGATCGCCGCGGCGGTGCAGCCTGCCTGACCGCTCCCGGGTTGCGGTCTCCGGCCGTCCTGCGCGACGTCGTGGCTGGTCGCGCAGTTCCCCGCGCCCCTGTCTGTGCGGCTGCCTCCGTGTGGAGAGCGAGCCGCACAGACGGGACGAGCCTGACTGGAGGGTCCGGGCGCCGGGTAAGCTGAGCCGTGATCCATCCGGACGAAGGGGTCCGGCCGCCTGGTTGAGTTGCAGGAGTAGCGAGCGATGCGAATTGGTGTCCTGACCAGCGGCGGCGACTGCCCCGGGCTGAACGCCGTCATCCGTTCCGTGGTGCACCGCGCCGTGGTGGACCACGGTGACGAGGTCATCGGCTTCCACGACGGGTGGAAGGGCCTGCTGGAGTGCGACTACCGCAAGCTCGACCTCGACGCGGTCAGCGGCATCCTGGCGCGCGGCGGCACCATCCTCGGCTCGTCCCGGGTCCAGCCGGCCCACCTGCGCGGCGGCGTGGAGCAGGCCCGCGGCCATGTCGCGGACCTCGGCCTGGACGCGATCATCCCGATCGGCGGCGAGGGCACCCTCAAGGCGGCCCGGCTGCTGTCGGACGCGGGGCTGCCGATAGTCGGCGTGCCGAAGACGATCGACAACGACATCGCCTCCACCGACGTCACCTTCGGCTTCGACACCGCCGTGACCGTGGCCACCGAGGCGCTGGACCGGCTGAAGACCACCGCCGAGTCGCACCAGCGGGTGCTGATCGTGGAGGTCATGGGCCGGCACACCGGGTGGATCGCGCTGCACTCGGGCATGGCGGCCGGCGCGCACGCCATCGTGGTGCCGGAGCGGCCGTTCGACGTGGAGGAGCTGGCCGACGTGGTCGGCAAGCGCTTCGAGGCGGGCAAGAAGTTCGCGATAGTGGTCGTCTCCGAGGGCGCCAAGCCCCGCGAGGGCACGATGGACTTCACCGCGGGCGCCACCGACGTCTACGGGCACGAGCGCTTCACCGGCGTCGCCAACCAGCTCTCGGTGGAGCTGGAGGAGCGGCTCGGCAAGGAGGCCCGCCCGGTGATCCTCGGCCACGTCCAGCGCGGCGGCACCCCCACGGCGTACGACCGGGTGCTCGCCACCCGCTTCGGCTGGCACGCGGTGGAGGCGGTGCACCACGGCCGGTTCGGCATGATGACGTCGCTGCGCGGCACCGACATCAACCTGGTGCCGCTGGCGGAGGCCGTCGAGCAGCTCAAGACGGTGCCCGCCGAGCGGTACACCGAGGCGGAGTGCGTGCTCTGAGACCCGCGCCCGGCGCGCCTCGCCGCCCACGCCCCCGGTCGGACCGCCGACCGGGGGCGGTTCTAGTCTGGTGGGGCACCTCGGGTGAAGGAGTGACAGATGGATCACGGCAGTTCGGCGTTGCTGGCCATGCCGGGAATGCCGGGTATGGACGCGGAGCTTCCGCCGTTCACGCTCGGCCGGGCACTGGCCTTCGGCGGTGATCCGTTCTTCCTGGTGCTGTGCGTGCTGATGCTGGCGCTGTACGGCTGGGGCGTGGCGCGGCTGCGGCTGCGCGGCGACCGCTGGGCGCCGGGCCGGACGATCGCGTTCGCGGTGGGTGTGCTGACCATCGGCGTCACCATGTGCACCAAGCTCAACGACTACGGCATGGCGATGTTCAGCGTGCACATGGTGCAGCACATGGTGCTGAGCATGCTCTCGCCGATCCTGCTGCTGCTGGGCGCGCCGGTGACGCTGGCGCTGCGGGCGCTGCCGACGGCCGGGCAGGGCCGCACCGGCCCGCGCGAGGTGCTGGTGAAGGTGCTGCACAGCCGGGTGGTGCGGGTGGTCTCGCACCCGGCGTTCACCATCCCGCTGTTCGTGGCGAGCCTGTACGGGCTGTACTTCACACCGATCTTCGACGACCTGATGCGCAGCCCGGCCGGGCACATCGCGATGATGGTGCACTTCCTGGCGGTCGGCCTGGCGTTCTTCTGGCCGATCATGGGCGTGGACCCGGGCCCGCACCGCTCGGGGTACGTGATGCGGATGCTGGAGCTGTTCGCGGGCATGCCCTTCCACGCGTTCTTCGGGATCGCGCTGATGATGGCGAGCGAGCCGATGGTGTCCACCTTCAAGCACCCGCCGGCCTCGCTCGGGGTGCAGGCGCTCAGCGACCAGACGGCGGCCGGCGGCATCGCCTGGGCGTTCAGCGAGATCCCGTCGGTGGTCGTGCTGGTGGCCCTGCTGTTCCAGTGGTACACCTCCGAGAAGCGGCAGGCGCGCCGCACCGACCGGGCCGCCGACCGCAACGGGGATGCGGAGCTCGTCGCGTACAACGCCTATCTGGCGTCGCTGGAGGCGCGCAGCCGCGGCTGACGAAGGGGGCCGCGCGTGGGCGGGCTGGTGAGAGTGGCGGGCGGGGCGCTGGAGTTGCCCGGCGGGGCCGTGGTGCGCTTCATGCGGACGCTGCGGCTGCCGGAGTCCGGGACCCATCCGCTGCCGCCGGGGCTGGGTGCCTTTCCGCTGCGGGCGGCGGCGGACGGCCCGGACGGTGCGGTCGACCAGGGGCCGGACGGCGGCGGGGTGCTGCTGCCGGTGCTCCAGCGGGAGGCGGTGTGGCTGGGGTTCGCCGCTTCCGCGCCGGTCGCCCTCCAGGTGCGGGCCGGGGCGGTGTGCGCGGTGTCGGGGCGCCCCTGGAGCGGCCGGCTGGCGCAGGACCCGCAGAACTACCTGGTGCTGCCGCGGCAGCCGTGGCTGGACGGGATCAGTTCCGGGCGGGGCACCACCCGGCAGTTCGTGGCGACACCGCCGGGGCCGGGACCGGCCGCGGCGGCGGGGGCCCGGCTGCAGTTGCAGGTCTTCGAGTTGCGCGCGCATGCCCGGGCCCGCGCGGGGGCCGCGCAGGACCGGGCAGGCTGGGGCGCGGCCCGGCCCGGCGGCCGGTCCGGGCCGGTGCCCGGGGTGCCGCTGGCGGCGCCCGCGCCGGGCGAGGCGTTGCGGGTCGACGCGGCCGCGACGGGCCTGGGTGCGGGCGGGCGGATGCGGCAGGAGGTCTACCCCGACCCGCGGCCGCTGGACGACTGGCGGGACGAGCCGTCCGCGCGGGTGTGGGTGCACCTGGTCTCGGCGGCGCGCTGGGAGCAGGTCACCGGGCGCCCGGCCCCCGACTCCCCGGTGGACCGGGCGGCCTACGCCTCGGCGGGCCTGCCGTGGTTCGCGCACTACGACGAGGGCGCCCCGGACCGCCCGGACCCGGCGGCCTGACCGACGCCTGGCCCGGCCCCGCACCGCGTCGCCCGAGCGGCGGGGCGCGGCTCAGTCCAGGTAGCCCCAGGTGCGGCACATCGGCAGCAGCGCCGCGGGGATCTCCTCCGGCGTCGGCAGCGGGCGGCTGCGCTGCACCGTGCCGGTCCTGATCTTGTCCTTCCAGTCGCCGAGCCCCTTGACGAACTCCCCGTGGTCGTTGTCACCGTAGGCGGTCATCGACTCCTCCCAGGGGATGTCCAGGAAGACGCAGACCTTCCGGGTCTCGCCCTCCGGGTCCGCGGTCAGCGACTCGTAGCGGACGGTGTGGCCGGGCAGTTGCCGCCGGGTGCGCTCCAACTGCTCCATGTACGCCAGGACATGGGGGACCGCCCGCTCCATGGGGCGCCCGGCGGGGTCGCCCTCGTGCCAGGAGCGGGCCACGGAGGCCGGGTGGCGCAGCAGGAACACGAAGCGGGCGTCGGGCCAGCAGGTGGCCAGCCGCTCGCTGACGAAGACGTTGCTCGGGGTCTTCTCCACGAGGGTCGGCTTGCCGCTGCGGACCAGCTCGCGGTGCAGGACGCGGTCCCACAGCAGGTGTTCGATGTCGGCGGTGTTGTGGCCGAACGAGTCCATCGCGGCGGTGACGGTGGGCGTGGACTGCCGTACGTGCAGCATCCGGACGTGGGTCTCGTGCGGCGCGCACAGCCGCGAGTGGCTGTTGAGGATGACCCGCAGCAGGGTGGAGCCCGAGCGCGGGGCGGACAGGATGAACACCGGTGCGCGCAGCAGCCGGTCGGTGGCGGGGTCGGCCGGGGGCCGGGCCGACGCGGTGACCGGGCCGGGGGCCGCCGGGTCGCGCGCGGGCGCCGGGGACGGCGGAGCGGTCCTGGTCAGGCGGGCGCGGGCGCCCTTTCTCAGCAGGGAGTTCGCGGTGCGGAGCCTCGACATGCCGGGAACTGTAGGGCGTGTACTTGGATCTGCGATGGGAGGAGCTTGGGAATCACTTGAGAATCCCATGAGAGTCCGCGCCCCCGGTCCGGTGCGGCGGACGGCCGCCGCGAACGCCCGTGCGGTGGGGCCGGGTTGCGCCCAGGGCGTATCCGCGCAGGGCGAAAGGGCCTGGTGGGCCGGTCGCCTGCGGCCGTAGCGTCGCGGCATGACAGGTACCGCGTTCGTTCTCGGAGCATCAGGTCAGATCGGCCGGCGGGCCGTGCAGGCGCTCGCCGCTGACGGGTGGGAGGTGATCGCGGCCTCGCGGGGCGGGGGCGCCGACCCGGCGTGGCCGCCGCAGGTGCGCAACGTCCGGGTGGACCGCGCGGACACCGCCGCGCTGGGCGCCGCGCTGGGCGACGGTGTCGACGTGCTCCTGGACTGCGTCGCGTACGACGGCGGCCACGCCGACCAGTTGCTGGGCCTGGCCGACCGGGTCGGCTCGGCCGTGGTGGTCTCCAGCGCCGCGGTCTACCAGGACAGCCAGGGCCGCAACTTCGACACGCAGGAGGAGCCGGACGGCGCCCCGCGCTATCCGGTGCCGCTGCCCGAGACCTGGCCGACGGTGGACCCGGGCCCGTCGTCGTACGCCACCCGCAAGGTCGAGCTGGAGCAGCGGCTGCTCGCGGCGGGCGACCGGCTGCCCTGCACGCTGCTGCGGGCCGGTGCGGTCCACGGGCCGTACAGCCCGCTGCCGCGCGAGTTGTACTTCGTCAAGCGGGCGCTGGACGGCCGTACGGTGCGGGTGCTGGCGTACGGCGGCCGCAGCCGGTTCCACCCGGTGCACGTGGCGAACCTGGCCGAGTTGGTGCGGCTGGCCGCGCGCCGACCCGGGGCGCGGGTGCTGAACGCGGGTGACCCGGCGGTGCCGACCGCGGCGGAGATCGGCGACGCGATCGACGCGGTGCTGGGCCGCAGCGTCGAGACGGTGCTCGTGGACGGCCCGCCGCCGGCGCCGACGGTGGGCGACCACCCGTGGGGGATGCCGCACCCGATGGTGCTGGACATGGCCGCAGCCGAACGGGAGTTGGGCTACCGCGCCGTCACGGCGTACGAGGAGTCGCTGCCGGAGACGGTGGCGTGGCTGACGCGGGAGCTGGCCGGCGGGGGCGACTGGCGGGAGCGCTTTCCGAAGGTGGCGGGCATGTCGGTGGGCGCGAACAACTGGTTCGACTACGCGGCGGAGGACGCCTGGCTCGACGCGCGGGGCTGACCGCGGGGCCGGGGCCCATGGACGGGCGGCGGCCCGGGGCGCTCAGGCGTCGCCGGTGTCGCGGCCGGGGCTTTCCTCCGGGCCGCGGCCCGTCCAGGGACCCCGGCCCGGTCCGCGCCCCATGTGCCGCTCCATCCGCCGCCCCATGAACTCCATCCGGGCCTCCATGTGGCGGCCCAGGTGCTCCATCCGCTCCTCCATGCGCTCGCCGAGGTGCCCGCCGAAGGCGCCGCCCATGTGGTGGCCGACCCACCACGCCCACTTCGAGCCGCGCGTGACCCGCACGTGCCCGAAGACGGAGCGCCCGGTGATCCGCACCACCGGCCCGTCGGCCTCGTCGCCTTTGCGGCGCCCGCTCTGGGACCGCTTGCCGAAGACCGCCGACCCGGTGTCGTAGACGTGGGCGTTGTCCGGGACCAGGATCTCGATCTTGCCGAAGAGCGACCTGGCGTCGATGACCACCTCGCGGCGGGTGAACATCGCCTGCCGCAGGTCGATGACGATCGCGCCGAAGCGGGCGCGCGCGGTGGTGTGCGGGGGCACCGGCCACTGGCCCGCGCGCCGCACCTTCGCGAAGAGCGCCTCGATGGGGGCGCTGTCGCCGGGAGAGACCAGCGACTCCCCCGGGGCGGGCGAGGGCAGGTCGGCGGTGAGCGGGACGAGTTCGCCGCGGGTGCGGGCGGCGTAGACCGCCTCCAGCCGCTCGGCGTGCTCGGTGACGTCGAGCCGCCCGACGGCCAGCGCGTCGCCGAGCAGCGCCGCCACCTGGTCCCGTTCGTCGTCCGAGACCCGGATGTGCGCGTCGCTGCCGGTGCTGCCGCCCGGCTCGGCCGGCTTGGGTGACGACCGATCGGACACGGGGCGACCTCCTGGCGGGACGGGACGGAACCAGGTTCACGATATATCGCGTCTTCCGGCCGCCGCAAGGTGACGGCACCGCACGCCCGCGGCCGCTGCCGCCCGCCGGCGCCGCCGATAACCGATCGCGCCGGCCGGGGAGTTGACCGTAGCGTGCTGGTCCATGAGTGCACGTCTGCGGAACATCGCCCGCGAGAACGAGCGGATCGTGGCCGAGGGCGGCTACACCGGGCCGGACGGCCGCCGGGTGGAGCTGGCCGAGCTGGTGGCGCGGGCGGCGGACGGCACGGCGGTGTACGGGCCCGGGCCGGTCGAGGTGCCGGTCGAGGAGCGGGGCGCGGTCGCGGGCGGCCCGGGTGCGCGCTGCACGGTCACCGCGGAGAGCAGCACCGCGGCGGCCGGCCGGCTGGCCGCGGCGGGCGGCGGCCCGGTCGCGGTGCTCAACTTCGCCTCGGCCCGCAACCCCGGCGGCGGCTACCTCAACGGCGCCCAGGCGCAGGAGGAGGCGCTGTGCCGCGCCTCGGCGCTGTACTCCTGCCTGCTGCGCGCCCCGGAGTTCTACGCCCACCACCGCGCGGACCGCGACACCTTCTACAGCGACCGCGTCATCCACTCCCCCGCCGTGCCGGTCTTCCGCGCCGACTCCGGCGCGCTGCTCGCGCGTCCCTTCCTCGCCGGTTTCCTCACCTCCCCGGCGCCGAACGCGGGCGTGATCGCGCGTACGATGCCCGAGCGGGTACCGGAGGTCGGGCCGGCGCTGGCGGTGCGCGCCGAACGCGTCCTGGAGGTGGCCGCCGCGCACGGCTACCGGCGGCTGGTGCTCGGCGCGTGGGGGTGCGGGGTGTTCCGCAACGACCCGGCCGTGGTCGCGGGCGCCTTCGCGGCGCTGCTCGGTCCGGGCGGGCGGTTCGCGCCCCTGGTGGACGAGGCGGTCTTCGCGGTGCTGGACCGGCGCGGGGACTCCCCCACCCGGGCGGCGTTCGCGGCCGTGTTCGCACCCGGCGCGCCGTGAGCGGCAACGGCGCCGTACCCGGCAGGAGTCGACCAGGCAGCAGCACCGGCACAGTGAGCGAGCGGGGCATGAGCGAGCAGGACACGCAGGGGCGGCAGGAGCAGGGCGCGCCCGGCACACACGAGGCGCACGGGACGTCCGGGACGTACGAGACGTACGACCGGCTGATCGCGCTGCTGGACGGGCAGGGCGCCGCCTACCGCGTCCTGGACCACGCACCGCAGGGCGCCACCGAGCTGGTGAGCGCGCTGCGCGGCAACTCCCTGGCGCAGGCGGCCAAGTGCATCGTGGTGATGGTCAAGGTCGGCAAGAAGGTGACCCGTTACGTGCTGGCCGTGGTGCCCGGCGACCGCCGAGTGGACTTGGCGGCGGTGAAGGGGCTGCTGTCGGGCACGTATGTGTCGTTCGCGTCGCGAGACATCGCCGAGCGGCTGGCGGGGAGCGTGAGCGGCACGGTGCTGCCGTTCTCCTTCGACGAGAAGCTCGAACTCGTCGTCGACCCGGAGCTGCTGGTCCATGACGAGCTGTACTTCAACGCCGCCCGCCTGGACCGGTCGCTGGCGCTGAGCACCAAGGACTACGTGCGGATCGCCGCGCCCCGCACGGAGGCGATCGCGGCGGCCGCGGACTGATCGGCGGCTACTCGGCCCCGAACCGCCGCAGGTAGCCGTCGAGCAGCCGGCGCAGCATCCGCCCGTCGGGGGCGAGCGCGGTGACGAGCAGCGCGGGGCCGGCCAGCGGGGTCAGGGCGGCGCGGCCGGAGGCGGGGGGCACGTCGGCGCGTTCGGCCGCCTGGCCGGCCAGGTCCGGTGCCACCAGCAGGAGTTGGCCGACGGCGCCGTGGCCGCCGAGGACGGCGGGCCCGGCCCAGCCGGGGGTGGCGCCGGGGCCGAAGGAGAGTTCCTGGTCGAGCAGCGGGCGCCCGTCCAGGCGTACGGTGAGGCGGCTGGACAGGCGTCCGGCCGGTTCGCCGTAGCGGCCGAGGATCTGCTCCTCGCGCAGCACCAGCCGGGCGCCGGGGGCGAGTTCGGCCCGGGTGGCGGCCTTGAGGTCGCTGCCGCGGGCGGCGATCAGCGGTTCGGGCAGCCACCGCAGTACGGCGCCGGCGCCGACGGTCAACCGCACGTCGTACGTGGCCTGTTCGCCGCCGCGGCCGGGCAGTGACACGGTGGCCGCCGACGCGCCGACGGTCAGCCGGGCGCCGGGCGCCGCCTCGGCCTCGATCCGCAGCCGGTCCCCGCCGAGCGGCGCGGTCATCGCGCCGACCACGGTCACCCGTGCCTCGCTGCCGGCCGGCCCGGTCCTGCGCAGCGCCAGCGGTCCGTCCCCGGCCAGCAGCGGCAGTGCGGTGCCGCCGCGGCCGTCGGGCGCGGCCCGTATCCGGGCGACGGCCGCCACGCCGCGCGCGCCGTCCACCGTCGCCGCGGGTGCGCTCATGCGCGGACCGCCGTCCAGGCCGCGAGGCGCTCACCGACCCACCGGGCGACCGGGTCCACCCCGCCGGGCTGCCGGACCGAGGTGAACAGCACCGGCAGCGGGCCGCGTTGGGCCTCCGCGTCGACGGCCATCCGCCGCAGGTCCGCGCCGACGTAGGGGGCCAGGTCCGTCTTGTTGACCACCAGCAGGTCGGCCGTGGTCACCCCGGGGCCGCCCTTGCGGGGGATGTCGTCGCCGCCGGCGACGTCGATCACGAACACCTGCGCGTCCACCAGGCCGCGGGAGAAGGTCGCCGTCAGGTTGTCCCCGCCGGACTCCACCAGCACCAGGTCCAGCGGGCCGACCGACTCCTCCAGTTCCTCCACCGCCTCCAGGTTCGCCGAGATGTCGTCCCTGATCGCGGTGTGCGGGCACGCGCCGGTCTCCACCGCCACGATGTGCTCCGGCGGCAGCACCGCCTCGCGCAGCAGGAAGTCGGCGTCCTCCCGGGTGTAGATGTCGTTGGTGACCACGCCGATCGCCAGGGAGTCCCGCAGTGTCCGGCACAGCGCCGCCACCGTCGCGGTCTTCCCCGATCCCACCGGTCCCCCGAACCCGATCCGCAGGGCGCGCCCGCCGGCCTGCGCGGACGACGTGTACCGCTGGGGGAACACCTCGGGATGGTCCAGGTGCATGGTCAACCACTCGCTTTCTCGCTGGTGCGGGTCATGACGCGAAGAGCCGGACGGGCCAGGCCGCGTGGGCCTCCGCGTCGAGGTCGATCAGGGGCGCGCAGGGCGCGGGGAGGGTGTCCGGCCCTTCGCGGCAGGCGCGTTCGGCGGCCGCGGTGGCGGCGGCCGCGACGGAGTCGACCTCGGGGGCGAGGCGGCCCAGGACGGCGGCCGCGTGGAAGGGGTCGAGGCCGAGCAGCCGTACGGCGGCGAACGCCGGGGTGCTCACGCTGTCGTAGGCGCCCGCGTGGGCCGCGTCGGCGGGTGGCAGGCCGGCCGCGGCGGCGGTGAGGCCGAGCACGACGGCCTGGTGGGCGCCGCGCGGCCGGGCCGCGGCGAGCGCGTCGAGCGCGGGCGCCGGCCACACCGCCCGTGCGGCGCGCAGGAGTTGGCGGCCCAGCCGCCGGGAGGCCGCGCGCAGGGCCGCGGACGGGGTGCGGGCGTCGGCGGCCTCGTCGAGGCCGAGCGGGTCGGCCCCGGCGGTCGCCGCCGCGGCCAGTGCGGCGGCGACCTGTCCTGTGGTGTGCAGCCGGCCGCGGCAGAACTCCGCGAGACTGCCCGGGTCGCGCACCCTGCCGTCGGCCACGGCGGCCTCGACGCCGCCGGAGTGGGCGTGGCCGCCGGCCGGGAAGCGGCCGTCGGTGAGCAGCAGGAGCGCGGCCCGCGTGCCGGGCACATGGCTGGCGCGTTCGTTCGCCATCATGCCTCAGAAAAGGAAGTACCGCTGGGCCATGGGAAGTTCGGCGGCGGGTGCGGGTTCGACCACCTCGCCGTCGATCCGCACGGTGAAGGTGTCGGCGTCGACCTCGACCCGTGGCAGCGCGTCGTTCTCCCGCATGTCGGCCTTGGTGACGGCGCGGGTGCTGGCGGTCGCGGTGAACTGCTTGGCCAGGCCGAGCCGTTCGGGCAGCGCGTCGTCGATGGCGGCCTGGTTCACGAAGTTGACCGAGTTCGCGGCGGGCGCGGCGCCGACAGCGCCGAACATCGGCCGGGGCAGCACCGGTTGGGGTGTGGGGATGGAGGCGTTGGCGTCGCCCATCTGGGCGTACGCGATCTGCCCGCCCTTGATGACCAGGTCGGGCTTGACGCCGAAGAAGGCGGGCCGCCACAGCACCAGGTCGGCGAGCTTGCCGGGCTCCACGGAGCCGATCTCCGCGTCGAGGCCCTGGGCGACGGCGGGGTTGATCGTGTACTTGGCGACGTAGCGGCGGGCCCGGTGGTTGTCGGCGGGGCCGTCGCCGGGCAGGGCGCCGCGGCGGCGCTTCATGACGTGCGCGGTCTGCCAGGTGCGGGTGGCGATCTCGCCGATGCGGCCCATCGCCTGGGAGTCGGAGCTGATGATGCTGATGGCGCCCAGGTCGTGCAGTACGTCCTCGGCGGCGATGGTGGTGGGCCGGATGCGGGACTCGGCGAAGGCGAGGTCCTCCGGGACGGCGGGGTTGAGGTGGTGGCAGACCATCAGCATGTCGAGGTGCTCCTCGACGGTGTTGACGGTGTGCGGGCGCGTGGGGTTGGTGGAGGACGGCAGGATGTGGGGCTGCGAGACGACGGTGATGATGTCGGGTGCGTGGCCGCCGCCGGCGCCCTCGGTGTGGTAGGCGTGCACCCCGCGTCCGGCGATCGCGGCGAGGGTGTCCTCCACGAACCCGGCCTCGTTCAGCGTGTCGGTGTGGATGGCGAGTTGGGCGCCGCTGCGCTCGCACACCCGCAGGCACGCGTCGATCGCGGCGGGGGTCGCGCCCCAGTCCTCGTGGATCTTGAACCCGACGGCGCCGCCTTGCAGTTGGCGGTGCATGGCGGGCTCGTTGACGGTGTTGCCCTTGCCGAGCAGCCCGATGTTCACCGGGTACGCCTCCAGCGCGGCGAACATCCGCGCCAGGTGCCAGCCGCCGGGAGTGATCGTGGTCGCCTTGGTGCCCTCGGCCGGGCCGGTGCCGCCGCCGACGAGGGTGGTCACCCCGGAGGCGAGGGCCTGGTCGACGAGGGTCGGCGAGATGAAGTGGACGTGCGCGTCGATGGTCCCGGCGGTCAGGATCGCGCCGTTGCCCGCGATGATCTCGGTGTCGGGGCCGATGACGAGGTCGGGGTGGACGCCGTCCATCGTCTCGGGGTTGCCGGCCTTGCCCAGCGCGGTGATCCGGCCGTCGCGGATGCCGATGTCGGCCTTGACCACGCCCCAGTGGTCCAGCACCACCGCGCCGGTGATCACCGTGTCGGGGGCGCCTTCGGCGCGGGTGGCCCGGCCCTGGCCCATGGACTCGCGGATCACCTTGCCGCCGCCGAAGACGGCCTCGTCACCCGCGGTGCCGGGCCCGCCGGCGAGGTCGCGTTCGACCTCGATGAGCAGGTCGGTGTCGGCCAGCCGGATACGGTCGCCGGTGGTGGGCCCGTAGAGGTCGGCGTATACGGCCCGGGACAGCTCAGGCACCGGTGGCTCCCTTCTCTGTCAGGCCGGCGCCGTCCAGCGGACCGGCGGTCTGCCCGCGCAGCCCCGCGACGACCCGCTGCCCGCCGATCGGCACCAGCTCCACCTCGGCCGGGATGCCCGGCTCGAAGCGCACGGCGGTACCGGCCGCGATGTTCAGCCGCAGGCCGTACGCGGCGGCGCGGTCGAACCGCAGCCCCGGGTTGGCCTCGGCGAAGTGGTAGTGCGAACCGACCTGCACCGGCCGGTCCGCTTCGTTGAGGACGGTCAGCCGGGTCACCGGGCGGCCGGCGTTGATCGGCACCCCGCCGTCGGCGGGCAGGACCTCTCCGGGAATCACCGTGGTCACCGCCCTCAGACGATCGGCTGGTGGACGGTGACGAGCTTGGTGCCGTCGGGGAAGGTCGCCTCGACCTGCACCTCTGGGATCATCTCCGGGATGCCGTCCATGACCTCCGCGCGGCTGAGCACGCCGCGCCCGGAGGCCATCAGCTCCGCCACCCCGCGCCCGTCGCGCGCCCCTTCGAGGATGTGCGCGGTGATCAGCGCCACCGCCTCGGGGTGGTTGAGCCGCACCCCGCGGGCGCGCCGCCGTTCGGCCACGTCCGCGGCCACATGGATCAGCAGCCGCTCCTGCTCATGGGGGGTCAACCGCACAGCCGCACCTCACTGTCCTCGGGGTGGTGAGAGTACGTCGGCGCGGTTACGGATACGTTAACGCCTGTTACGGGCGGTGGTCTCCGGGTTGCGGGCCGCGGTGCTCGGCGGCGATGCCGAACCGGCGGCGTTCGCCCGTGGCGGACGCGCGGCCGCCCACCGTGGAGACCGTGCTGATCACCTCGTCGTCGGCCCGTTCGTCGAGTTCCCGCAGTCGTTGCAGGTCAGCGGCGGATACCAGGCCGACCAGCGGCCTGCCGTGCCGGGTCAGCACCACCTGCTCACCGCCGTACACCACGCGGTTGATCAGTTCGGCGAGCTGGGCGCGCGCTTGTGTCACCGGGACGTCATGGGTCATGCTCACCATCATAACGAGATGTACGTCCTGTACATTTTGACCTGACGGAGGTGTGCGATGACCGACCGCCCGACACCCACGGCGCGCTACGTCCTGCCCGAGTTCACCGAGCGCAGCAGCAACGGCGTCCGCACCATGGACCCCTACTCCAAGCTGCTCCAGGAGCGGATCGTCTTCCTGGGCACGCCGATCGACGACACCTCCGCCAACGACGTGATGGCGCAGCTGGTCCACCTGGAGAGCGCCTCCCCCGACCTGGACATCAGCATCTACATCAACTCCCCCGGCGGCTCGTTCTCCGCGATGACCGCCATCTACGACACGATGCAGTTCGTCACTTGCGACGTGGCGACGGTGTGCATCGGGCAGGCCGCGTCGGCGGCGTCGGTGCTGCTGGCGGCGGGCGCCCCCGGCAAGCGGATGATCACACCGGGCGCCCGGGTCCTCATCCACCAGCCGTCCCTGGGCGACGTGGTGCAGGGCGACGTCTCGGACCTGGAGATCCAGGCGAAGGAGCTGCTGCGCACCCGGGAGCGGCTGGAGGCGCTGCTGGTGCGGCACACCGGGCAGCCGGCCGAGAAGGTGGCAGCGGACCTGGAGCGCGACACGATCTTCGACGCGCCGGCGGCGGTGGCGTACGGGCTGGTGGACGTGGTCACCACCAGCCGCAAGACCGGTACGGGCCCGGGCGCGGGCGGCGCGCGCGGCACCGGGGCGCGGTAGGCCGCCGTGTCGCCCGAACCTCCGCCGCTGCCCGCCCTCACCCGCTCCGAGGGCGAACTCGTCGACTGCTACCTCGAACTGGTCGACCTGCTGGGCCGGATCAACCCCTCGCGCACCACCGACACGTACACCGCGCTGCGGGCCGCGCAGGCGCTCGTCGGGCGGGCGGTGGCGCTGCGCGACGCGCTCACGGTGATGCACCTGCGCGGTGAGACCGCACTGCACCACGCCACGCTCGGGCGGGCGCTGCGGGTGCTGGACGGGGAGCGGCGGGCCGCGCGGGTCACGGTCGCCGCGGCCCCCGCCGCCGATCCGGGCGGCCCGGACGGTCCCGTCCGCCCCTGAGCGGGCGGTGCGCACCTCACGGCCTGTCACCGGGTTGCCCGACACGGCGGCTTCGCCCCGTCCACCCGTCGGCGTAGCGGGAACCGCCCTGGCAGAAGGCCGCGCGATTGCGCGTGTCGGCTGGACCACCCCGGCGCGCGGCACGGTCCGCCCAGTTCAGCCGGTACGGCGCCGGGGCGCGGACGGCGCCGGGGCGGCCCGCTTCACCCGCATGTACGCACAGTGACGAATGTCACACTCTGCGTTTCTGTCCCGGCGCGGCCGTGTCGTATGCGTAACGATCCGTGGTGACGACAAGCCCCCGCCGCCGTGGCGGGGCGGTCCGTGCGGATGCCCAGTCCTGCCGACGCGCGGATGCCAGGTCGACACGAGTGCAACGGCAGGAGCGGAGGACCCAGCACGACGGCCGCTTCGCGCCCGCCCTTCCCGGTGGTCGCGCAGCCGGCCTTGGGGTGAAGCCGCCGCATGCGGCCGGGCATCTTCGCCAGCCCGAACCCGACAGGTCATCCTTCGCAGGCTGATGACGAAGGGTTGCGCATGTGTACGCCCAACCGCAGCTGCTTCCGGCCGGCCGCTTCCCGGCTCTCCCGGCTCGGCGCCGCCTCCCTGCTCACCGCGGCCGCCGTCTCCGTCCCCGCGCTCCTGCCGGGCACCGCCCAGCGCGCGGACGCCGCCACGCTGGCCGCGAAAGCGCTCAGCATCGCCGCCTCGAAGAAGGGCGCGCCCTACCAGTGGGGCGCCACCGGGCCCTACCGCTTCGACTGCTCGGGGCTGACGCAGTACTCCTTCAAGCGCGCCGGCAAGAAGCTGCCGCGCACCGCCGCGGCGCAGTACAACCGCACCACCCACATCGCGGCGCACTCCCGCCGCGCCGGCGACCTCGTCTTCTTCCACACCGGCAGCTCGGGGGCGTCCGTCTACCACGTCGGTATCTACGCCGGCGCCGGGAACATCTGGCACGCACCCAAGACCGGCGCCAGCGTCCGCCTGGAGCACATCTGGTCCCGGGCCGTCTGGTACGGCCGCGTCACGTGACCCGCCCCGCCCGTACCAGCCCGGCGGGGCGGTACGGACGGGGCGGTAGTACGGGCCGGGGGGCAGCGCCCGGCTCAGCCCACCGGGACCAGCTCCGGGCCCTGCGGCTCGGGCGCGGGGACCAGCCGCCAGGGCACGTAGTACGGGTTGCGGACGCAGTCGGCGAGGATCTCGCTCTTGGTCGCCTTGTCCACCGGGCAGGCACCCACGATGAAGCGGCGGTCGATGCCGCCGGCGAAGGCCACTTCGTGCTGGCCGGCCCACTTGTGGGTGTCGCCGATCGTGGCGTTGACGTCGATCCCGCCGGGCGCGTCGACGTAGTAGTTGTAGGCCGACTTCCACTGCTTGTACAGGTCGTGGTCGTAGCTGGTGCTGACGAACGGCGAGGGCTGGTTGACCTCGACGTAGGCGGCCAGGTCGTACTGCCCGTCCTGCGGGGCCTTCGGGTGGAAGCCGTCGTGGAAGACGACGGCCGGCGCGCGCCCGTCGGCGCGGTACAGCTCCCCGCAGCTGGTGCGGTACGCCGGCGGGTCGGGCACGATGCGGTGCACGTCCACGCTGCGGTCGGCCGCGGCGTAGAGCGGGTCGTGGACGACCGGGCACAGCTCCGCCGCGGCCGCGGGTGCTTCGGGCGCCGCGCTCGGCGCGGCCGTCGCCGCCCCCGAGGAGGTCTGCGTGGCGAGCACCGCGGTCAGGGTCAACGCGCCGGCCGCGGCGAGCGACCGGACTCGGTTCATGATCATGCCCGTAGCCTGCCGCCCCGACCCCCGCCCCCGTCCGACCCTCACCCGTTCGTAGGCGCGCCCCCACCCCCCGAAGTTGACGCCCCCTCAACCCGACGTGCCGCCCCGCTGGGACAATGCGCGGATGCCCCGCCCCGCCGAACTCGCCCGCCTGCTCGCGGATGCCGCGCAGGGCCGCTTCCCGCCGCCGGACGGCATCGTGGCGTTCTGGCCGCAGCCCTCACCCCGGGACGCCGGAGTCATCGCGTTCACCGCGCACACCGTGGTCTTCGCCGACGCGGCCGTGCCCGCCGGCGCCCCGGCGGGCGGCTACCGCGGGGACCTCGGGGTGGGAGTCGGCTGTGGAGGTCGAACCGGGCGGGCGGGGGCGGGGGTTGGGGCGGGCGCTGGCGCTGGCCGCGCGCCATCTGGTGCCGGCCGGCGGGCCGGTGTGGGCGCAGATCGCGCCCGGTAACGCGGCGAGCCTGCGGGCCCATCTGGCCGCGGGGTTCGCCCCGGTCGGCGCCGAGGCGCTGCTGCTGCCCCGCGAGCGGCCGGCCGCTGGGTGAGGGGCGGGGTCAGGGGACGCGGACGGACCAGGGGAGGGTGAACCAGACGGTTTTGCCGCCGTCGCAGGTGGGGGTGATGCGCAGGCGGCCGCCGGACTCGGCGATGAGGTGGCGGACGATGGCCATGCCGCGGCCGTTGTCCTGCTGGACGGCGCCGGGCAGGCGCTGCGGCCAGCGCGGGTGGGAGTCGGTGACCCCGACGTGCAAGTGCTCGCCGCACTCCAGCCGGATGTCCACCGTGAAGTTGGGCGAAAGGCCCGAGGTGTGCAGCACCGCGTTGGTGGCGAGTTCGGAGACGGCCAGCCGTACGGAGTCCAGGGTCGGCGCGTCGGGCGGCAGCCCCCACTCGGCGAGCCGTGCGCACACGTAGGCCCGGGCCGCAGCGACCGACGCGGGGTCACTCGGCAGGGTGACGGATGCTTCCTGAAGGTCAGCCATGGTGACGCTGTTCCCTTTCCCGCCGGGTCCGGGCACCGGTCCGCACGGGATTCGTACGGCCAGGTCCGGATGCGGCTGATTCGCGCCAGAGTGTCATCCATCGTGCCGCCAATACGAGGCCGCGAGCACCTAATGCATATATCTGTCGCTCAAAACGGTGAACTCTGCTACGTGAGAACGCATTTGGTCGGCACACTGTCGTATCGCGCTGTTCGCGACGCACGGCACGCGTGCACGATGGCCACCGACGACCGCACGACTTCAGCCCAGGAGGCGCGAAACACATGGAACGAGTCCCGGCCGTACGCCGGCGCCGGCTCGGCGAGGAGCTGCGCCGACTGCGCGATCTGACCGGTCTGACCAGCGAGGAGGCCGCCCGGCTCGCCGGCTGGCACCAGTCCAAGGTCAGCCGGATCGAGACCGGCCGGAGCAGCGTCCGCCCCGAGGACGTCCAGGTGCTGCTGGACGTGTACGCGGTGCACGACCGCGACCTGCGCGACCTGCTGGGGACCCTGGCCGGCCGCGGCTACCAGCGCGGCTGGTGGCACGACTTCCGCGACGTCCTGCCCACGGAGTACCGGGACTTCATCACCCTGGAGACCGGCGCGTGCCGGGCCCGCTCGATGGAGAACAGCGTGGTGCCGGGCCTGCTCCAGACCCCCGCTTACGCCCGCGCGCTGACCCGAGACGTGATGCCGCACCTGAGCGAACGCGAGGTGGACGCGCTCGTCGACGTACGGATAGCCAGACAGGCCGTCCTGCGCCAGGACCGGCCGCTGGAGCTGTGGGCGGTGCTCGACGAGTCGGTGCTGCGCCGCGAGGTGGGCGGCCCGGAGGTGATGGCCGGGCAACTGCTGCGGCTGCACGAGGCGATGGAGCTGCCGCAGGTGCGGCTTCAGATCCTCCCGTTCACCGCGGGCGGACACCAGGGTGTGACAAATTCTTTCGTCATCTTCTCATATCCGCGCATTGCCGATCTGGACGTGGTTGTTGTCGACCATTTGACGAGTAGTCTCTACGTCGATCGGAAAGAGGACATCGCGGCGTACGGAGCAGCGTTCGCCCGATTGAGTGGCCGTTCTCTGCACAAGGAGGATTCGGCTGAGATGATCAACCGCATCCATAAGGAGTTCTCATGACCACGCTGCCCCGTTTCATTTCCTCCAGCCAGACGCTGGCCGGCGCCCGTTGGCGCCGCAGCAGCCACAGCACCGCGGCGAACAACTGCGTCGAGGCCGCCCGACTGCCCTCGGGGGTGACCGCCGTCCGCGACTCCAAGGACGTCGCCGGCCCGGCGCTGCTCTTCGCCCCGCAGGCGTGGCGCGACTTCGTCCGCGACCTGGCGGCGGGGAGCCTGCTCAGCGCGGAGCGGTCCGGGCGATGACCTCGACCGCGTGCTGTACCTGCGGGCCGGTCAGGTCGCAGCGCGCGGTCAGCCGCAGCCGGGAGACCCCGTCCGGCACGGACGGCGGGCGGAAGCAGCCGACCGCCAGGCCCTCGTCCCGGCAGCGCGCCGCCCACGCCAACGCGCTGTCGGGCGAAGGCGCGCGCACGGAGACCACGCACGCGTCGGGCGCGGTGGCCTCCAGACCGCGCGCGGTGAGCAGCCGGTGGAAGTCCCGGGCCACCTGCCGGGCCCGGCCGGCCCGTTCGGGCTCGCGGCGCAGCAGCCGCAGCGCCGCCAGCGCGGCGCCCGCGGCGGCCGGCGCCAGACCGGTGTCGAAGATGAACGTCCGCGCCGCGTTGACGAGGTGCTCGATCACCGCGGCCGGGCCGAGCACCACCCCGCCCTGGGCGCCGAAGGACTTCGACAGGGTCGCGGTGCACACCACGTCGGGCGCGCCGGCGAGTCCGGCCCGGTGCGCGCTGCCGCGGCCGCCCTCGCCCATGACGCCCAGGCCGTGGGCGTCGTCGAGCAGCAGCGCCGCGCCGTACGCCCGGCAGGCCGCGGCGAGTTCGGCCAGCGGGGCCGCGTCGCCGTCGACGGAGAACACCGCGTCGCTGGCGACGAGCGCGGGGCCGCCGGGCGCGGCCGCACCGTCCTGCCCGGGCGCGCGGGCGCCGCTGAGCGCCTTGCGGACGGCCTGCGGGTCGGCGTGCGCGACCACTTCGGTACCGGCCTTGGACAGCCGGCACCCGTCGATCAGCGAGGCGTGGTTGGCGGCGTCGGAGACCAGCAGCGTGCCGGGGCCGGTGAGCGCGGTGACGGCCGCGAGGTTGGCGGCGTAGCCGGAGGCGAAGACCAGGGCGGCCTCGAAACCGGTGAACGCGGCGATCTCCGCCTCGAGTTCGGCGTGCAGCGCGGTGCTGCCGGTGACCAGGCGGGAGCCGGTGGCGCCCGCGCCCCAGGTCAGGCAGGCGTCGGCGCCGGCCCGGACCACCTCCGGGTGGCGGGTCAGGCCGAGGTAGTCGTTGCCGGCCAGGTCCAGCAGTGCCGACTCCGCGGCGCGGGGGCGCAGTTCGCGGCGCAGCCCGGCGGCGCGCCGCAGCCGGTCCTGGGCGGTGAGCCAGCCGAACGGGCCACCGGGCAGGACCTCGGGCACGGGGCCGGGGCCGCCGTCGGGGAGGGCTTCGGGCGCGCCGCCGGTGCGCCCGCCGGAGCCGTCGCCGGGCTGCCCGCCCGGCCGTTCGTGCTGCGCTGATCTGCTGTCCACGCCAGCAACGTACTCGGTGACCGGGCCCGTACCGGGTGTGGTGATGCACACATACCAGCGCGCCGATGTTGTGCGGCGCGCCATTGGCCGGGCCCGTCGCCGTAGGCGAGGATTGCGGGCATGGATCTGCTGACGGCACTGGTGGACAAGGGTCTGCGGCGCGAGTCGCCGACGCGGGACGAGGCGCTCGCGGTACTCGCGACCTCCGACGACGAACTGCTCGACGTGGTGGCGGCCGCGGGCCGGGTGCGCCGCAAGTGGTTCGGCCGCCGGGTCAAGCTCAACTACCTGGTGAACCTCAAGTCCGGCCTGTGCCCGGAGGACTGCTCGTACTGCTCGCAGCGGCTGGGCTCGAAGGCCGACATCCTGAAGTACACCTGGCTGCGGCCCGACGAGGCGGTCGCGGCGGCCACGGCGGGGGTGTCCGGCGGCGCGAAGCGGGTGTGCCTGGTGGCCAGCGGGCGCGGCCCGACCGACCGGGACGTGGACCGGGTCTCGAAGACCATCGAGGCGATCAAGGAGGGCAACGAGGGCGTGGAGGTGTGCGCGTGCCTCGGGCTGCTCTCCGGCGACCAGGCCGAGCGGCTGCGGGCCGCGGGCGCGGACGCGTACAACCACAACCTCAACACCTCCGAGGGCACCTACGCGGACATCACCACCACGCACACCTACGCCGACCGGGTCGACACGGTGCGGCAGGCGCAGGCGGCGGGGCTGTCGGCGTGCTCCGGGCTGATCGCGGGGATGGGCGAGAGCGACGCGGACCTGGTGGACGTGGTGTTCTCGCTGCGGGAACTGGACCCGGACTCGGTGCCGGTCAACTTCCTGATCCCGTTCGAGGGCACCCCGCTGGCCAAGGAGTGGAACCTCACCCCGCAGCGGTGCCTGCGCATCCTGGCGATGGTGCGGTTCGTCTGCCCGGACGTGGAGGTGCGGCTGGCCGGCGGGCGCGAGGTGCACCTGCGCAGCATGCAGCCGCTCGCGCTGCACCTGGTCAACTCGATCTTCCTCGGGGACTACCTGACGAGCGAGGGGCAGGCCGGGCAGGCCGACCTCGACATGATCGCGGACGCGGGCTTCGAGGTGGAGGGCGCGGACACCACGACGCTGCCGGCGCACCGGCGCTCCGAGCAGCAGGCCGGCGAGGCGGCCGGTGCGGGCTGCGGCGGCCACGACTCGGCGTGCGGCACGTGCGAGCACGGCGCGCCGGAACCGGTGGCGGCGGCCGCGGCTTCGGCTTCGGCTTCGGCTTCGGCTGATGCCCCGTCAGGTGCGGGCGCCCGTACGGACCTGGTCGCCGTACGCCGCCGGGGCGCGGGGACGGATCTGCCGCCCAATGCCTGAACCGCTGCCCGTGGACGTGCTGCTGGACCTGGACCGGCGGCACGTCTGGCACCCGTACGGCCCGATGCCCGGCCGGCAGGAACCGCTGGTGGTCGCGTCGGCGTCGGGGGTGCGGCTGCGGCTGGCCGCGCCCGCGCAGGGCCGTACCGAACTCGTGGACGGCATGTCGTCGTGGTGGGCGGCGATCCACGGCTACCGGCACCCGGTGCTCGACGAGGCCGCCCACGCCCAGGTGGACCGGATGAGCCATGTGATGTTCGGCGGGCTCACCCACGAGCCGGCGGTGCGGCTGGCGGCGCGGCTGGTGGAGATCACCGCGGAGCCGCTGCGGCACGTCTTCCTCGCGGACTCCGGTTCGGTGTCGGTCGAGGTGGCCCTCAAGATGTGCCTTCAGTACTGGCGTTCGCTCGGGCGGCCGGGCAAGCGGCGGCTGCTGACGTGGCGCGGCGGGTACCACGGCGACACCTGGCAGCCGATGTCGGTATGCGACCCGGATGGCGGTATGCACCATCTATGGTCCGGTGTGCTACAGGAGCAGGTCTTCGCGGACGCCCCGCCGCCAGGATTCGACGCGGAGCCGTCCGAGGCGTACACCGCCCACCTGCACGACCTGATCGGCCGCCACGCGGACGAGCTCGCCGCGGTCGTGGTGGAGCCGGTGGTGCAGGGCGCGGGCGGGATGGCCTTCCACTCCCCCGGCTACCTGCGGGTGCTGCGGGAGGCGTGCGACGCGCACGACGTGCTGCTGGTGTTCGACGAGATCGCCACCGGGTTCGGCCGCACCGGGCGGCTGTTCGCCGCCGACCACGCGGGCGTCGCCCCCGACGTGATGTGCGTCGGCAAGGCCCTCACCGGCGGGTACGTCTCCCTGGCCGCGGCCCTGTGCACCTCGCGGGTGGCCGAGGGGATCTCGCGCGGCGAGGTGCCGGTGCTCGCCCACGGCCCGACCTTCATGGGCAACCCGTTCGCCGCGGCCGTCGCGAACGCCTCCCTGGACGTGCTGCTCGACCAGGACTGGGCGACCGAGGTGAAGCGGATCGAGGCCGGGCTGCGCGAAGGGCTCGCCCCCGCGGCCGCGCTGCCCGGCGTGCGCGACGTCCGCGTGCTCGGCGCGATCGGCGTGGTCCAGCTCGACCACCCCGTCGACATGGACGCGGCCACCCGCGCCGCGGTCGCCGCCGGCGTCTGGCTGCGGCCCTTCCGCGACCTCGTCTACACCATGCCCCCCTACGTCACCGGCCCGGACGACATCGCCCGTATCTCCGCGGCTGTCGTCGCCGCGGCCACCGCCGCCTGACCGCCAGCCTCACCGCCCGCCTGACCGCCCGGCCGCCGCTCCGGTGTGCGGCACCGCAGCGGCGGCCGGGCGGCGGGGTAACCGGCGGCGGGGCTACTGGTGGTGGGGCGAGGTCAGGTAGTGCTGGCGCAGCAGATCGCGGCCGTAGTCGTTGCCGTTCGGCGTGCGGACCACGGAGTGGACGTGCTGCTGGGTGGGGCCGTCGGCACGGGTCTTGCCGTAGGCGCCGCCGAGCGGGCCCGCGGCCTGGCAGTCGACCTCGATCCACAGCACGGGGCTGTGCACGCGCAGGTAGAACGGGTCATCGTCGCCCGTGCCGCCGATCCAGGCGGCCCGGGTGTCGGCGAGGTGGCCGCGGATCTCGGCCATCTTCGCCTTCGCGAGGTCCGCCTTGCCGCGTGCGACGAAGACCTCGACCACCGCGAGGAGCTTCTCCTGCTGCGCGGGGGTCAGTTCGGTCGCCCGGATGCCGGCGTACGCCTCGACGGCGTTGTCCGCGAAGGCGCCCGCTTTCATGTCCTCGTCCGCCTTGCTGGACGAGATGACGGCGACCTTCTGCTGCGCCGCGGTCAGCGACTGGGCGAACGCCAGGCTCGCCTCGAGCTCCTGGGTGCAGACGCTGACGGTCTCGCCGTCGATCTCCAGCGAGGTCGGCTCGGTGCCCCAGAAGCAGGGGCTCATCACCACCTGGTCCCCGAGGACGAAGTAGTTGACGACCAGGTGGTGCCCGTCGAACTGGAAGCCCCACGGCTCGGTCGCCGAGGGCGTGCCCATCACCGTCCAGTAGTAGAGCACGTCGTTGAAGGTGTCGCTGTTGCCGACCAGGGTGCCCGCGGCCAGGTTGATCCGGCGGATGTTCTCCGTGGTCTCCAGGCCGTCCGCGCTCAGCGCCGCCCGCAGCAGGGCGGTGCCCAGGGCGTTCTGGTCGTCTGTCAGGTCGGCCAGCGAGACGCCCTGCCGCTTGAACCCGCCCGGGTCGAGGTTGCTCCACAGCCGCCACTCGGTGGAGTGGATGCCGAACTGCGTGGCGGACTTCTGGTCGTCGGTGAGGGCGGCGAGGAACTTCTCCGCCGCGGCGATCACCGGGGCGGTGGCGACGTGCTGGGAGTGGACGGTGAACAGGTCCCGGACGAGGCTGCCGTCGGTGGTCAGGCCGAAGAAGTCCTCGGTGATCGTCTGGTTGCCGACGCCCCCGCCGCCCGCGCCGGGGCCTCCCGGGGCGCCGGTCGCGGTGGGCGTGGCGGTCGGGCTGTCCGTCGGGGTGGCGGTGGGCGTCGCGTCGTCCGCGAACGCCTTCGCGGCCGTGGCCCCCATGGTGGCGAAGGCCGCCACACCGCCGGCGGCGAACGCCCTGCGCATGAACCCTCGCCGGCTGTCGGCGTGCACCTGGGTGCCTTCGGTCGGGGCGTTCTCGCTGTCGGCCATTGACCGCTCCTTATCGTTGGGAGTCCTTGGGAGCCCTTGGGCGCCCTTGGGACGTGTGAGGCGTCTCGTTGGGGAGGGGACCCTGGGGACTCTGGTCAAGAAGAATGAAAGGGACCTTAAAAACCGGTGAGATAACGCCCGAGGACGGGCCGGCCCGGCAAGTTGACGGAAAATCAACGGTCCGGAGCGCGGCCGCGACCGGTCCGGCGGCCGCCCGCGGCCGACGCCGACGGGAGACCCCGGTTTGTGCGGGGCGGGGGGTGGGCGTGCATGCTGGGGCTTTCCGAGGGGAGTTGCAGGCATGGCGATCGTTGTGGTGACCGGGACCGGCACCGAGGTGGGCAAGACGGTGGCGACGGCCGCGGTCGCGGCCGCGACCCTGGCGCAGGGGCTGAGCGTGGCGGTGCTCAAGCCGGCGCAGACCGGCGTCGCGGAGGGTGAGCCGGGGGACGCCGCGGAGGTGGCGCGGCTGGCCGGCGAGGTGACGGCGGTGGAGCTGGCGCGCTACCCGGAGCCGCTGGCGCCCGCGACGGCGGCGCGCCGCTCGGGCCGGGCCCCGATCACCCCGGCGGAGATCGCGGAGGCCGCGGCGAAGCTGTCCGCCGTCCATGACGTGGTGCTGGTGGAGGGCGCCGGGGGCCTGCTGGTCCGCTACGACGAGCAGGGCTCCACGCTCGCGGACGCGGCGGCGCTGATGCACGCGGGTGTGCTGCTGGTCGCGCCGGCGGCGCTGGGCACCCTGAACGCGACGGCGCTCACCGCGGAGGCGCTGCGGGCCCGCCGGGTGAGCTGCCTCGGGGTGATCATCGGCAGCTGGGCGGCCGAACCGGGGCTGGTCGAGCGCTGCAACGTCGCGGACCTGCCGGAGTCGGCGGGCGCGCCGCTGCTCGGGGCACTGCCGCAGGGCGCGGCGGCCCTGTCCCCGGCAGACTTCCGCACCGCGGCGCGCGACTGGCTCGCCCCGCAGCTCGGCGGGGTCTGGGACCAGGCCGCCTTCGCGCGGGTGTACGGCCCGCCGCAGCCGGTCGCGCAGGGGTAGGGGTACGCAGGGCTACGGCTACGGCTACGGCTACGGCTACGGCTACGGCTACGGCGGTACGGTCCGGGTACGGTGCGGGTGGCGTCAGCGCGTCCAGGCGCGCAGTTCGGCCGCGATGCCTTCCACGCCGACCCCGCCGTCCTTGATCAGGCGGGCCAGGTCGCGGACGCGTTCGGGTGACGTGGTGACCTTCAGCCCCTCCGCGACGAGGTAGGCGTAGGCGACGGCGGTGGCGAACAGCGCGTTGGAGCGTTCCAGGGCCGGGATGTGCATCAGCAGTTGGAGGAGCGCGGCGGCCCGCAGGTGCTCGTCGTCGTACACGGGGCGGCCGAATATCTCGGCGCCGTGCCGGCTCACGGCGGCCACCAGCGCGCCCCAGTCGGTGACCTGCGGGTCCCCCGGTGTGTTGTGCTCGGCGACCATCAGCAGCCACGCGAGGTCGATCCGCAGGGTCAACGGGCGCCTTCCCCGGTGCGGGGGGCGGCGTCGAACTCCTCGTCGAAGACGGCTTCGTAGCGCTTCATGAAGTCGGCCGCGGCCTCGACGAACGCCCGGCCCTTCTCCCCCTCGTCCTGGCGGACGAGCTCCTCGATGTAGCGGTTCACGCTGATGCCGCGCTGCGAGGCGCGTTCCCGCGCCGTCTCCGCGGTGGCTTCGTCCACCCGCACGTTCAACTGGGTTTTCGCCATACGTCCACGCTAGCGCCGGGGCGCTAGTAGCGGCAAGACCGCGCTGGGCCGGTGCCGCGTCTCGCATGGCGGAAATGGTGGGGGCTCACGGGGGTGCGGCTGCTTGGGTGGGGGGATGAACGATCTTCGGATACGGCCGGCCGGCGCGGCCGACGCGAGCGCGGTGCTGGCGTTCTGGCGGGTCGCCGCGGAGGGGACCAGCATCAGCGACGACGAGGCGGGGGTGGTCGGGCTGGTCACGCGCGACCCGGAGGCGCTGCTGCTCGCCGAGCGGGACGGGGTGCTGGTCGGCTCGGTCATCGCCGGGTTCGACGGGTGGCGGTGCCACCTGTACCGGCTGGCCGTTCACCCGGACGCCCGCAGGCAGGGGGTTGCCCGGGCGCTCCTGGCCGCCGCGGAGGAGCGGTTCCTTTCGGTCGGGGGGCGGCGCGGTGACGCGATGGTCCTCGTCGCCAACGAGCGGGCTCAGTACGCCTGGCGTGCGAGTGGGTATCTTCCGGAGGAGCGGTGGCGGAGGTGGACCAAACGGTTGCGCTAGCCCTTCCCCCGGCCCACCCTGCCGCCCGGGGTGCCCCATCCCGCCCGACCCGGACCCGACCCCGGTGGACGGCTGGCCGCGCAGTTCCCCGCGCCCCCATTCGCTCAGCCACTCCCCCAGGCACCCCCACCGCCCGGCGTGCCCCATCCTGTTCGACCCGGACCCGACCCCGGCGGACGGCTCGCCGCGCAGTTCCCCGCGCCCCCATTCGCTCAGCCGATTGCTCGGCCGTTTCCCGGGGCGGCGGGGGTGCGGAGGGGTGGGGGTGGGGGTGATCATGGGGGCGAGGTGGTGGGATGACGGAGACGGTGCTGGTGGCGGTGGCGGTGCTGCTGACGTTCGTGTGCGGGGGGTTCGTCGCGGCGGAGTTCTCGTTGACGACGGTGGAGCGGGGGGAGCTGGAGCGGGCAGCGGCGGGCGGGGAGCGCGGGGCGGGGACGGCGCTGGCGGCGGTGCGGTCGCTGACGGTGCAGCTGTCGGGCGCGCAGCTCGGGATCACCGTGACGGGCCTGGTGATCGGGATGCTCGCCGAGTCGTCGGTGGCGAAGCTGCTGCGCGGCCCGCTGCGGGCGGCGGGCCTGCCGGCGTCGGCCGCGGCGTCCCTCGCCCTGGTGCTGGGCACGGCGTTGTCGACGGTGGCGCTGATGGTCATCGGCGAGCTGATCCCGAAGAACTGGGCGATCTCGCGCCCGCTGGAGGTGGTGAAGACGGTGGCGGGCCCGCAGCGGGCGTTCAGCACCGCGTTCGGCCCGCTGATCCGGCACCTGAACAACACCGCGAACCGGGTGCTGCGCCGCTTCGGCCTGGAGCCGGCCGAGGAGCTGGCCTCGGCGCGCGGCCCGCAGGAGCTGCGCGCGCTGGCCCGGCACTCGGCGAAGGCGGGCGCGCTGGAGCAGGACACCGCGGAGCTGTTCGTCCGCACCATCGGCCTGGCCGACCTGACCGCGCAGAACGTGATGACCCCCCGGGTCCAGGTCACCGCGCTGGAGGCGCGCGCCACCGCCGAGGACGTCGCGAACGCCACCCGCGCCACCGGCCTGTCCCGCTTCCCGGTCTACCGCGGCACCCTCGACACGGTCGTCGGCACCGTGCACATCAAGGACGTGCTGGCCGTACCGGGCGAGCGCAGGGCCCGGGTGCCGGTGACCGACCTGCTGCGCGAACCGCTGCTGGTGCCGCACTCCCTCGCCGTGGACCGGCTGCTCGACCGGTTCAGCAGCCGCCGCTCGATGGCGGTGGTGATCGACGAGTACGGCGGCACCGCGGGCGTCGCGACGCTGGAGGACATCGTGGAGGAGGTCGTCGGCGAGGTGCGCGACGAGCACGACCCGTTCGAGGCGCCCGAGCTGCGCCTGCTGCGCGAGGACCCGCTCGGCCGCCGTACCTATGACGCGGACGGCGCTGCCCGCACCGAGGACCGGCTGGAGCGGATCGGGCTGCACGCGCCGGACGGCCCGTACGAGACGCTCGCCGGTCTGGTCGCGCACCGGCTCGGGCGGATTCCGCGGCGCGGCGACACCGTCGAGGTGGACGGCTGGCGGATCGAGGTGACCGACGCGAGCGGGCGGCGGGCGGCCCGCACCCGGCTGGTCTCCCCGCCGAGCGCACCGGAGGACGACCCGGGCGGGCCGGCCCGGTGACCGCCGTCCAGCTGGTGGTGGGCCTGCTCACCATCGTGGCGAACGCCTACTTCGTCGGCGCCGAGTTCTCCCTGATCTCGGTGCGCCGCGACCAGGTCGAGCCGCGCGCCGAGGAGGGCGACCGCCGGGCGCGGCGGGTGCTGTGGGGCCTGGAGCACGTCTCGCCGCTGCTGGCCGCCGCCCAGCTGGGCGTCACCGCCTGCACCCTGGTGCTGGGCATCGTGGCCGAGCCGGCGATCACGCACCTGTTGGAGCCGCTGTTCCACGCGGCGCACGTGCCGGACGGCGCGGTGCACCCGGTGTCGTTCGTGATCGCGCTGGCGGTGGCGACCTATCTGCACATGCTCTTCGGCGAGATGGTGCCGAAGAACGTCGCGCTGGCCGACCCGGTGCGCTCCGCGCTGCTGCTGGGGCCGCCGCTGGTCGCCCTGACCCGGGCGCTGCGCCCGCTGATCTTCGCGATCAACGCGCTGGCCAACGCCGGACTGCACCTGGTGCGGGTGGAGCCGCGCAACGAGATCGCCGCGGTCTTCTCCGACGAGGAGCTGTCGCGGATGGTGGTGGACGCGGGGGCGGCCGGGCTGCTGGACGAGCGGGCCGCCGAGCGGCTGCGGGACGCGCTGGAGCTGGGCCGGCGGCCGGTCGGCGAGGTCGTCCTGCCGGCGGAGCAGGTGGTACGGGTCCGGCTGGGGGTCACCGCGGAGGAGTTGGAGGCGCTGGGCGCCCGAACGGGCCTGTCCCGTTTCCCGGTCGCCGACGACGACGGGCGGGTGCTGGGCTACCTCCACGTCAAGGACGCCCTGGACGCCGAGGAGCGCGACGAGCCGCTGCCGCGGTCGGCGCTGCGCCGAATCCCCCGGCTCGCGGCCGCCACGCCGCTCGACGACGCGCTCACCGCGATGCGGGCCGCGCGTGCGCACCTGGCGGCGGTCGTGGACGCCGGCGGGCGCGGGGTCGGCCTGGTGACGATGGCGGACGTCCTCAAGGAGCTGGTCGGCCGGGGCCGGCCCTGACCGCACCGCCTCCCCCGTTTCCCGCCCACCCGCTCCACCCGCTCCTGCTTCTACCCGACTAACGGGCTTTTCGCCCTAGCCGACTATTGATCAACCCGGCTGACCTGTCGGCGCGGCCGCTTCTGCGCCCGCCGCGGCCGTTGCCATGCTTCGCCTACGGCCGGGTCGCGGGCGGGCGCCGCTCTTTGGCGCCGCCGGGTCCGCGGGGCTTCGTGCGGGCCCGTTCCGTGTTCTTTCAGGTCCATCTCAGGGAGTGATGACGTGGCGGCGGGCAGCACCATGGAGCCGGTCGGGGCCGACGAGGAGTACGCCGACGAGGTCCCGGCCCGGCGCAGACGCCCGGGCAGCGTTGTCGTGAGCTGGATGACGACCACCGACCACAAGACGATCGGCACGCTGTACCTGGTGACGTCGTTCGCGTTCTTCCTGATCGGCGGGGTGATGGCGCTGCTGATGCGGGCCGAGCTGGCCCGCCCGGGGATCCAGATCCTGTCGGAGGAGCAGTACAACCAGGCGTTCACGATGCACGGCACCGTGATGCTGCTGATGTTCGCCACGCCGCTGTTCTCCGGCTTCACCAACTGGATCATGCCGTTGCAGATCGGCGCGCCCGACGTGGCGTTCCCGCGGCTGAACATGCTCGCGTACTGGCTCTACCTGTTCGGTTCGCTGATCGCGGTGGGCGGTTTCCTCACCCCGCAGGGCGCGGCGGACTTCGGCTGGTTCGCGTACTCGCCGCTGTCCAACGCGATCAACTCCCCCGGCGTCGGCGGCGACATGTGGGCCATGGGGCTGGCGCTGTCGGGGTTCGGCACGATCGTCGGCGCGGTCAACTTCATCACCACGATCATCGGCATGCGGGCGCCGGGAATGACGATCTTCCGGATGCCGATCTTCACCTGGAACGTGCTGCTCACCTCGCTGCTGGTCCTGTTCGCCTTCCCGGTGCTCGCGGCGGCGCTGCTGTGCCTGGAGGCGGACCGGAAATTCGGCGCGCACGTCTTCGATGCGGCCAACGGCGGCGCGATCCTGTGGCAGCACCTGTTCTGGTTCTTCGGCCATCCCGAGGTGTACATCATCGCGCTGCCGTTCTTCGGGATCGTCAGCGAGGTGATCCCGGTGTTCTCCCGCAAACCGATCTTCGGCTACCTCGGGCTGATCGCGGCGACCATCTCCATCGCGGGCCTTTCCGTGACGGTGTGGGCGCACCACATGTACGTCACCGGGGCGGTGCTGCTGCCGTTCTTCTCCTTCATGACGTTCCTGATCGCGGTGCCGACCGGGGTGAAGTTCTTCAACTGGATCGGCACCATGTGGAAGGGCTCGCTGAGCTTCGAGACGCCGATGCTGTGGTCCATCGGCTTCCTGATCACCTTCCTGTTCGGCGGGCTGACCGGGGTGATCCTGGCGGCGCCGCCGCTGGACTTCCACGTCTCGGACTCGTACTTCGTGGTCGCGCACTTCCACTACGTCGTCTTCGGCACGGTGGTCTTCTCGATGTTCGCCGGCTTCCACTTCTGGTGGCCGAAGATGACCGGCAAGATGCTTGACGAGCGGCTGGGAAAGATCACCTTCTGGACGCTGTTCTTCGGCTTCCACGGCACCTTCCTCGTCCAGCACTGGCTGGGGGTGATCGGCATGCCGCGCCGCTACGCGGACTACCTGGCCGCCGACGGCTTCACCACCCTCAACACGGTCTCCACGATCAGCTCCTTCCTGCTCGGCCTGTCGATGCTGCCGTTCCTCTACAACGTCTGGAAGACGGCGAAGTACGGCAAGAAGGTCGACGTGGACGACCCCTGGGGGTACGGCCGTTCGCTGGAGTGGGCGACCTCCTGCCCGCCGCCGCGGCACAACTTCGTGACGCTGCCGCGTATCCGCTCCGAGTCCCCGGCGTTCGACCTGCACCACCCGGACATCGCGCACCTGGACGAGCTCACCAACCGGCCCGACGAGTCACTGACCGTGGCGCCGGGCGACAAGCAGCAGTAGCCGCCCAACGGCCCGACCACCGGACGGGAGCGCTCGTGCGCACGGACAGGAACGACCAGACGGAAGCGAGCGGGTACTCCGGGCTCGAACGGCTCGAGGGCTATCTGCTGTGGAACGCGGAGGTGGCCCAGGCCCACCGCGCGGCGGGCCGCTTCGCCGGCCATCTGCCGTGGCTGACCACGGCGGAGCGCGAGGAGGTCGAACGGGCCTACGTCGCCGACCGGTTGCTGCTCTCCCAGGAGACGCTGCACCGCATCGCCGACCGCGCCGCGGAACTGCGCGCGGAGTACACCGGGCGCTATCTGCTGCTGAAGCGGCGGTGCGTGGCGGCCGCCGTGGTCGGCGGCAGCGCGGCGGCGGGGGCGGCGGGCGCGGCCGCGTACCTGGCCAGGTGAGAGCGGCGGCGCTTGCCGAGGGGCACCGGCGGCGCCGGCCCGCGACCGCGGTCCCGCACCGCCGTACGCGCCGGTAGGATCTTGTCGCCATGCAGACGCCAGCCACCTTCTCCAGCCTCGTCGCCGTCGGGGACTCCTTCACCGAGGGCATGTCGGACCTGCTGCCCGACGGTTCCTACCGCGGGTGGGCGGACCTGCTCGCGGCACGGCTCGCCGCGGCCTCCCGGGAGGCGGGCGGCCCGGGGGTGCGCTACGCGAACCTCGCGGTGCGCGGCAAGCTGATCCGGCAGATCTCCGACGAGCAGGTGGACGCGGCGGCCGCGATGCGCCCGGACGTGATCACGCTGGTCGGCGGGCTCAACGACGTCCTGCGGCCGGGCTGCGACGTGCCGGCGGTGTGCGCGGTGCTGGAGAGCTGTGTGCGGCGCCTCGCGCCGGCCTGCGACCGCCTGGTGCTGATGCGCAGCCCGATCCGGCGCGGCCCGGTCGCCACGAGGTTCCTGCCGCGGATGCTGGAGCTGTTCGACTTCGTGGAGGCGCTGGCGGCCGAGCACGGCGCGGCCGTGGTCGACCTGTACGGGGCGCACGTGCTGGGCGACGACCGGATGTGGGCGGAGGACCGGCTGCACCTGACCGCGCAGGGCCACGAGCGGGTCGCGGAGGCGGTCTGGCAGGCGCTCGGCCTGCCCGCGCAGAGCGACTGGACCCGCCCGCTGCCGCCGGCGGTGCGCGCCGGGTGGGCCGCCCGCCGGCTGTCGGACGCGCGCTTCACCCGCACGCATCTGCTGCCCTGGATCGGCCGCCGCCTGACCGGCCGCTCCAGCGGCGACGGCCGCGACCCCAAGCGGGCGCAGCTGCTGCCGTACGAGGTGCCGCTGCCGGGGGCGGCGCTGGGTAAGGAGCCGCGTACGGGGCCGGGGGCGCTGCCCGGCGCTGCGCCGGACGCGGTGCCGGGCGCCGACGTCTGAGCGTCCGGGGCACCGCTCGCGACCAGTAGAATCAGCCCACGTGACAGCCAAGCCGCGTATCCCGAATGTCCTCGCCGGTCGCTATGCCTCGACGGAGCTGGCCGCCTTGTGGTCGCCCGAGCAGAAGGTGGTGCTGGAGCGCCGGCTGTGGCTGGCGGTGCTGCGCGCCCAGGCCGATCTGGGCGTCGAGGTGCCGGCCGGCGCCATCGAGGACTACGAACGGGTGCTGGAGCAGGTCGACCTGGAGTCGATCGCGCGCCGCGAGCAGGTCACCCGGCACGATGTGAAGGCCCGGATCGAGGAGTTCAACGCGCTCGCCGGGCACGAGCAGGTGCACAAGGGCATGACCTCGCGCGACTTGACCGAGAACGTCGAGCAGTTGCAGATCCGGCTGTCCCTGGAGCACGCCCGGGACCGCACGGTCGCGGTGCTGGCCCGGCTCGGGCAGCTCGCCGCGCAGTACGGCGAGCTGGTGATGGCCGGCCGCTCGCACAACGTCGCGGCGCAGGCGACCACGCTGGGCAAGCGGTTCGCGACCGCCGCCGACGAGCTGCTGGTGGCGTTCGGGCGGGTGGAGGAGCTGCTGTCCCGCTACCCGCTGCGCGGCGTCAAGGGCCCGGTCGGCACCGCCCAGGACATGCTGGACCTGCTCGGCGGGGACAGCGGCAAGCTCGCCGAGCTGGAGCGCCGGGTCGCCGGGCACCTGGGCTTCTCGCAGGTGTTCGGCTCCGTCGGCCAGGTCTACCCGCGCTCGCTGGACTACGAGGCGGTGACCGCGCTGGTGCAGCTGGCGGCGGCGCCCTCGTCGCTGGCGAAGACGATCCGGCTGATGGCCGGGCACGAACTGGTCACCGAGGGGTTCAAGCCCGGCCAGGTCGGCTCCTCGGCGATGCCGCACAAGATGAACACCCGTTCCTGCGAGCGGGTCAACGGCCTGATGGTGGTGCTGCGCGGCTACGCCTCGATGACCGGGGAGCTGGCCGGCGACCAGTGGAACGAGGGCGACGTGTCCTGCTCGGTGGTGCGCCGGGTCGCGCTGCCGGACGCGTTCTTCGCGTTCGACGGGCTGCTGGAGACGTTCTTGACGGTGCTGGACGAGTTCGGGGTGTTCCCGGCCGTGGTGGCGCGCGAACTCGACCGCTACCTGCCGTTCCTGGCCACCACGAAGGTCCTGATGGGCGCGGTGCGGGCCGGGGTGGGCCGCGAGGCCGCCCACGAGACGATCAAGGAGAACGCGGTGGCGTCGGCGCTGGCGATGCGCGAGCAGGGCACCGAGCGCAACGAACTGCTGGACCGGCTCGCCGCCGACCCCCGCATCCCGCTGGACCGGGCGGCGCTGGACGCGCTGATGGCCGACCGGCTGTCGTTCACCGGCGCCGCGGCCGACCAGGTCGCGCAGGTCGCGCGCCGCGTCGAGGAGGTCGTCAAGGCCCACCCGCAGGCGGCCGCCTACCGGCCCGGGGCGATCCTCTGACCCCGGAGGAGGAGGCGCAGGCCCGCACCCGCGAGCTGCCCGACATCGTCGGGCCGGGGCTGCGGGTGCTGTTCTGCGGGATCAACCCCGGGCTGCTGTCGGCGTACCGGGGCGAGCACTTCGCCCGGCCGGGCAACCGGTTCTGGCCGGCGCTGCACGCCTCGGGCTTCACCCCGCGCCGGTACGCGCCCGCCGAGCAGCACGGCGCGCTCGCGCTCGGCTTCGGGCTGACGAACCTGGCCGGGCGGGCGACCGCGCGCGCCGACGAGCTGGCCGCGGCGGAGCTGGTGGCCGGCGGTGCGCGGCTGGCGGCGAAGGTCGCCCGGTACGAGCCGCGGTGGCTGGCGGTGCTGGGGGTGAGCGCCTACCGGGTGGCGTTCGCCGACCGGCACGCCGCCGTCGGCCCGCAGCAGCGCACGCTGGGCGCGACCCGCGTGTGGGTGCTGCCGAGCCCCAGCGGGCTCAACGCGCACTGGCCGCCGGCGGCGCTGGCCGCGGAGTTCGCCCGGCTGCACGCGGCCGCCTTCCCCGGCGCCCCGGGCTCGCCGCCGGGCGGCGTGCACCCGGGCGGCGTCAAGGGCGCGCGCCCACCGGCGGTGTGAGCAGGCGGCGCGCGGCGTCCACGAAGTCCGCGACGAGCGGGCTGCGGTCGTCCGCGCGGGCGGCCACAACGACCTGGCACGGCTCGATGCCGTCCACGGGCACCACCGCGAGGTCGTCGCGTTCGGCGCAGCGCCGGTCGTAGGCGGGCACCAGGGCCACCGAGCGGCCGTCCGCGACGCCTTCGAGCTTGTCCTCGAAGGTCTCGGCGAGCAGCGGGCCGAGCGGGGCCCGGGTGCCGTCGGGGTGGGGGTCGAGCCGCCAGAAGCCGGTCCAGGCCGCGGCCATGCCCGCGCAGGCGACGAGGGGTTCGCCGGCGAAGTCGTCCGGGCCGACCGACTCCTTCCCGGCCAGGCGGTGGTCCGCGGGCACCAGCAGCGCCCGCGGCTCGTCGTAGAGCACGCTGACGCGCAAGCCGTCGTCCGGGATGGGCAGCGGGGTGCGGGCGACGAGCACGTCGACCTTGCGCTCGGGCAGGGCGCGGGTCTCGTCCCAGTCCAGGTGCCGGGTGCGGACGTGGGCCCGCGGGTGGCGGCGGCGCACCTCCCGTACCGCGGCGGTGACGACGAGGTCCTCGACGTATCCGACGGTGACGGTGTGCTGCGGCCCTGCCGCGCGGGCGGCGCGGGTGGCCTGCCCTGCGGCTTGCAGGAGGGCCTGCGCCTGCGGCAGGAAGGCCGCCCCGGCCGCGGTGAGGGCGCTGCCCTGGGTGGTGCGGTCCAGCAGCCGCACTCCGAGGGTTTCTTCCAGCCGCTGGATCTGGCGGCTGAGCGAGGGCTGGGCGATGTGCAGTTCCTGCGCGGCGCGGGCGTAGTGCAGGTGCTCGGCGACGACGGTGAAGTACCGGACCAGCCGCAGGTCGAGGTCCGGGTCGGGGCCGGCCGCCTGCGGGCCGGGCGCCGCTGCGGGCTCGGTGGCATCGGTCATTCCGCCAGCGTACTCGTGATGCGGATCGCGTATGACGTGGTGCGAAACAGGTCTTGGACGCCCCCGTCCGGGCGGAGGTTGACTCGTGTCAGTCCCGCCGAGGCCGCTGCCCGGGGGACGTCGACCAGCAACCCACTCCTGAACCGAGGGTGTCCGCCATGGGCAAGTACACAGGCAAGAACGTCGTGATCACCGGAGGCAGCACGGGCCTGGGCCTGGCCACCGCCCGGCTCTTCGTGGACGGGGGCGCCCGCGTCCTGATCACCGGGCGCGGCCGGGACGCGCTGGACGCGGCCCGCGCGCAGCTCGGCGACCGGGCGGTCGCGGTGCGCGGCGACGCCTCCTGCCTGCCGGACCTGGAGGCGCTGGCCGACCGGGTGAAGGCCGAACTGGGCAGCGTGGACGCCCTGTTCGCCAACGCCGGCATCAACGGCTTCGCGCCCTTCGAGGCGACCGGCGAGGAGCTGTACGACCAGCTGATGACCGTCAACGCCAAGGGGCCGTACTTCACCGTGCAGAAGCTCGCCCCGCTGCTGGCCGAGGGCAGCGGCGTGGTGCTCACCACCTCGGTGGTCAACGTGCTCGGGATGCCGACGCTGAGCGCCTACGCGGCGAGCAAGGCGGCGCTGCGCTCCATGACCCGCAGCCTGGCCCGCGAACTGCTGCCGCGCAAGGTCCGCGTCAATGCGGTCAGCCCCGGTCCGATCGACTCGGGCATCCTGGAGAAGTCGATGCCCGTAGAGGCCGCCGAGCAGACCAGGGCGCAGATGGCCGCGCAGCTGCCGATGCTGCGGGTGGGCACCCCGGACGAGGTGGCCCGGGCGGTCGCCTTCCTCGCCTTCGACGCCACCTTCACCACCGGCGCGGAGTTCCCGGTGGACGGCGGCGGCTCCCAGTTGTGACGGCGGCGGTCACCCGGGCGCCTTGCGCCTGGTAACTTCGCCGGACGGCGGGTCGGCGCCGCGGGGGGCACGGCGGGCGGCGGGGCGGCGGCGGCACTCGCCGCGCGGCGCCGCGGCGGGTACGATCCGCCACACAGGTACAGGCTGGGAGGACACACCTTGGAGCGCCTCACCGGTGGGGACCCGTCGCTGCTCAGGCGGATCAACTCCGCGGTCGTCCTCCACGCCCTGCGCGGCGCGCAGACCCCCACCCTCACCGAGCTGGTGCACAGCACCGGGCTGTCCCGGCCGACGGTCGAGGGCGTCATCGAGGGGCTGACCGAGACCGGCCTGGTGGTCGAGGTCTCCCCCGAGCCGGGTGACACCCGCAAGCAGGGCCGCCCGGCCCGCCGGTTCCGCTTCCACGCCGAGGCGGGCCACCTGCTGGGCATCGAGATCGGCGCGCACCAGGTGCGGGCGGTGCTCTCCGACCTCAGCGGCCAGGTGCTCGACACGCTCGGCCACGACGTGGCGGAGGCGGCCGGCGCCGACGACCGGATCGACCGGGTCCGCGCCACCGTCGCCGACCTGCTGCGCCGGGCGGGCGTGGCGCGCAGCACCCTGTGGGCGGTGGGCGTGGGCAGCCCGGGCATCGTGGAGGCGGGCGGCGAGGTGCGGCTCGGCACCGCGCTGCCGGGCTGGACCGGGCTGCCGCTCGGCGAGCGGCTGCAACGCTCCTTCCGCTGCCCGGTGCTGGTGGAGAACGACGCGAACGTGGCGGCGGTCGCCGAGCACTGGAAGGGTGCGGCGGTCGGCACGGACGACGTGGTGTTCGTGCTCGCCGGGCTGAGCCCGGGTGCCGGTTCGCTGATCGGGGGGCGGCTGCACCGCGGTTTCGGCGGCGCCGCCGGGGAGATCGGCGCGCTGCACCTGCTGGGGCGCGAGGTGACCCCGGAGCACCTGCTGTCGACCACGGGGACCCCGCTGCACCCGCTGGACGAGCCCGCTGTGGAGCGGGTGTTCGCGCTGGCCCGCGAGGGCGACGTGCAGGCGAAGGACGCGGTGGACCGGTTCCTGCGGCGGCTGGTGCACGACGTGGCCGCGCTGGTGCTGGCGATCGACCCGGAGCTGGTGGTGGTCGGCGGCTGGGCGGCCGGCCTGGACGGCGTACTGGAGCCGCTGCGGGCGGAGTTGGCCCGCTACTGCCTGCGGCCGCCGAACGTGGTGCTGTCGGCGCTGGGCCAGGAGGCGATCGCCACGGGGGCGCTGCGGCTGGCGCTGGACCACGTGGAGGAGCAGTTGTTCGCGGTCGAGCAGACGTCGCTGCCGCGGCACTGAGCCCTTCGGCGGGCGGCTGCTCGAAGGGACCCGCCGACAAACGCTGACAGGCGCTCACAGACGCCGACGGCCCGCGCCTGTAGGGATACGGGAGCGGGCCGGCGGTGTCGGTCCGTACGGCAGCGGGCGCCGTGCGCCCGCGCGGTGGGTCAGGACGCCTCGCGGCTGCTGCCGGGCTCCTGGTGCAGCACCTCCAGCGCACCGGAGTCGCCGAAGGTGAGCCGGCAGGTGTCGGCGCGGTAGGTCGCCACGGAGGCGGCCGCGACGCGGCCCTGCGCGTAGTAGCGGGTGGTGAGCACCAGGACGGGCGCGCCGGGCAGCCGGTCGAGCTGCCGGGCGTCCTCCGCGCGGGCCGAGCCCAGCTCGACGGAGCGGTCCTCGCCCTCCAGCTCCATGGCGTGCAGTTCGCGCAGCACCGCGGGGCCATGCTCGGCGGGGGTGAGCATCGCGGACAGGCCCGGCACCGACGCGTTCGGCACGTAGAGCAGTTCGGTGGCGACCGCCTGGCCCTGGATGACGCGCTCGCGGCGCACGGTGTGCACGGCCTCCTCGCGGCCGGTGCCGAGCAGCGCGGCGACCGCGGCGGGGGCGGCGGCCTCGACGCAGCCCACGGTGTGCCAGGCGTCGCGCACGGCGCCGGGCCACACGTTGGCCGACGGGCCGACGGACACGCCGATCCGGGGCGGGGCGACGGTGGTGCCGACACCGCGGCGGCGCTGCAACCGCCCCTCCAGCTCCAGTTGTTCGAGCGCCTGGCGGAGCGTGGCGCGCGCGACGCCGAAGCGCGCGGCGAGGTCCCGCTCGTTCGGCAGGATCTCGCCGACCTCGAACTCCGAGTCCAGGGCGTCGTTCAGCACCGTCTTGAGGTGCCAGTACTTCGGCTCCTGCACCGCTTCGAGCTGCGTGGTCCCCACCCTGTCCTCGCAATCGCCGTCATGTCGCCGTGTCGCTCTGATACCGCCGTGCGCCCGTCCGCTGCCGGACCGGCCGACGTCACTTCTTGTGAAGCCTTGTTTCCGAACCAGTCTTTATTAAAGGTCCTTGCACTACTAGGACGATAGAGGCGCGTCGCGAACTTGGTCAAGACCAATCCTCGAACGGGCGCAGGCCCGGCGGGGGCGGATACATGCGGCGTTCACGCACTGTTGGCGGTGTGCTGCAATGGCGTCGGCAGGCAGTGCGAGGGGACGAGGAGCGGCGCGATGGAGCAGGTCAGCGTGGTCACCGGCGGCAGCCGGGGCATCGGGGCGGCGGTGGTGCTGCGGCTGGCGGCGGCCGGCCACCGGGTCGTGATCGGCTACGAGCGGGCGCGGGACGCGGCTGAGGACGTGGCCCGGCAGGTCCGCGAGGCCGGCGGGACCTGCCTGGCGCACCAGGTCGACACCAGCGACGAGCAGCAGGTCGACGCGCTGTTCACCGCGGCGCGCGACACGCTCGGCCCGGTCACCGGCCTGGTGAACAACGCCGGGATCACCGGCCCGCTCGGCCGCTTCGCGCAGACCCCGGTGGAGGTGATGCGGCGGGTGGTGGACGTCAACGTGATGGGCGCGCTGATCTGCGCCCGCCGGGCGGCGCAGGAGATGTCCACCCGGTACGGCGGCAGCGGCGGCTCGATCGTGAACATCTCCTCGGGCGGGGCGAGCCTGGGCAGCCCGGGCGAGTACGTCCACTACGCGGCGAGCAAGGCGGCGGTCGACACCATGACGCTCGGGCTGTCGAAGGAGTTGGCCGAGGAGGGCGTACGGGTCAACTCCGTGCAGCCCGGCATGATCGTGACCGGTATCCACGCGGCGATGGGCGACCCGGAGCGGCCCTGGCGCAGCGGCGACCGCATCCCGATGCGGCGCCCCGGGCAGCCGGAGGAGGTGGCCGGGGCGGTGGCGTGGCTGATGTCGCCGGACGCGTCGTACACCACGGGCGCGGTGCTGCGGGTGGCCGGCGGGCTGTAGGGGTCCCCGGGGGGCGGTCGTCCGCGCGGCACAGGTGCGGGCCCGCGGCACAAGTGTTGACCTGAGCATGTCCGAAACCCGACGGTGATACGGGGTAACGCCGGGGAAACCCGCGCGGCGCCGCGCGGGGGCACAATCCGTGTGCCCCGCAACCGACTTCGGACAACTCCCAAGGAGCACCATGCCCGGTTCCGTCGCCGACGACGCCGTGAAGCCCGCCCCCGCGCCGCCCCCGGGAGGCGGCGCGCTGCTGGAGCGGTGGTTCCGGATAGCGCAGCGGGGCTCCACGCCCGGCCGGGAGATACGGGGCGGGTTCGCGACCTTCTTCGCGATGGCCTACATCCTGGTGCTCAACCCGATCATCCTGGCCGGCGGCACCCAGCACCCGGTGCTGGACAAGTACGGCCACCACCTCTCCTCGGCCCAGGTGCTGACCGTGACCGCGCTGGTGGCCGCGGTGATGACGGTGATCATGGGCGTCGGCGGCAACCTGCCGCTGGCCATCGCCACCGGGCTCGGCCTGAACGCCGTGGTCGCCTACCAGTTGGCGCCGAAGATGAGCTGGCCGGACGCGATGGGCCTGGTGGTCCTGGAGGGCCTGCTGATCTGCGTGCTGGTGCTCACCGGGCTGCGGCAGGCGATCATGGACGCCATCCCCGACGCGATCAAGAAGGCGATCGCGGTCGGCATCGGCATGTTCATCTGCTTCATCGGCCTGGTCGACGCCGGGTTCGTCACCCGCATCCCGGACGCCGCGGACAACACCACCCCGGTGCAGCTCGGCGGTTCCGGCACCCTGACCGGCTGGCCGGTGCTGGTCTTCTGCGTCGGGGTGCTGCTCACCATCTCGCTGGTGGCCCGGCGGATGCGCGGCGCGATCCTGATCAGCATCGTGGTGATGACCGTGGTGGCGCTCGTGGTCAACAAGGTCGCGGACATCCCGGACGCGGCCTGGGGCCTGAACCCGCCGAAGATGCCGCACAAGGCCGTCGCCACCCCGGACTTCGGACTGGTGGGCCACTTCAGCCTGTTCGGCGGGTTCCGCGACGCGGGCGTGGTGACCTGCCTGCTGTCGGTGTTCACGCTGGTGCTGTCGGACTTCTTCGACGCCATGGGCACCATCATGGGCATCTCCAGCGAGGCGGGGCTGCTCGACGAACGGGGCCGGGTGCCGAACATCGGCCGGGTGCTGTTCATCGACGGAGCGGCCGCCGTCGCGGGCGGGGTCGCCTCGTCCTCCTCCAACACCGCCTACGTGGAGTCCGCGGCGGGCGTCGGCGAGGGCGCCCGTACGGGGCTGGCGAGCGTGGTGACCGGCGCGCTGTTCGCGCTGGCGCTCTTCCTGTCGCCGCTGGCCGGGGTGGTGCCCTCGCAGGCGGCCGCACCCGCGTTGGTCGCGGTGGGCTTCCTGCTGATGGCGCAGGTCCGGTCGATCGACTGGACCTCGTACGACACCGCGATCCCGGCGTTCCTCACCATCGCGGTGATGCCCTTCACCTACAGCATCACCAACGGCATCGGCGCGGGCTTCCTGTCCTACGTGGTGCTCAAGACGGCGCTGGGCAAAGTGCGCGAGGTGCACCCGCTGGTGTGGGGCGTGTCGGTCTTCTTCCTCGCCTACTTCGCGATCGACCCGCTCCAGCAGGCGTTCGGCGTGAAGTGAGCGGTGCGGCGGGCGACCGCCGCTGCGGCGTGCGCCGTCCGCGGTCCCCCGGAGGAGGGGGCCGGCGGACCGCGGACGACCTTCGAAGCTCCGACCGGGACGGGGGCGCCCGGTCGGAGCCGCTGGCCGGGCCGGTGCGCGACCGGCCCGTACCAAGACAACTCCGGCCATCCCGGCGGAGTTCCCGACCCGCGCGCATAAATGCGCGGGATTTTTCCCGGCCGGGGCACCACAAGCGGTGCAGGTCGCGGACCGGCGCCTCTTTGGCGCAACCTGAGCGAGGCTGCGGAACGGTGCGTCGCAGACCACCGCGAATGCCTGAGGGCCCTTGCGCCGGGTCCGGCCCAGGCTGACCCAGAGCCGCAGAAGTTCAAAGCCCCCTCTGGATCGCCCTGGCCGAGGGGGCACCGTCAAGCGCCTCGCCGACGCCGCCACCCCGGAAGACCTCTTCCATGGGCAGTGGCAGGGCCGGCCGTCCAAGCTCGACGCGTTCAAGCCCTACCTCTGGATGACCGCTGGAACCAGAGCCGCACGAACGCCTGGAAGGAATGGGAGGCGATCATGCCGCTCGGCTACCAGGGCAACTACCAGCGGGTTCGCGTCTACGGCCGGAGACCCTCACCGAAAGCGAGCGCCTTCGGATCAAGGCCGTTCTGGTCCACTGCCCCGAACTCGACGCTCTCACCGGCCACGTCCGCTCCTTCGGCCAGGTGCTCACCGAGCACCGGGGCGAACGGCTGCCGCAGTGGCTCGACACCGTCCGGCGAGACGACCTTCCCGGCCCCCACGCCCTCGCCGCAGGCATCGACCGCGACCGCAATGCCGTCATCGCCGGCCTCACCCTGCGCCGGAGCTCCGGCGTCGTCGAAGGCCACGTCAACAGAATCATTCTGTGGAATCAGCGATGTCAAGCCGTGTGCTTGTGCATCACGTCGAGGTAGTGCCGATCGCGGTGCGGAACGTGGTTGTCCCGACCAGGCAGGCTGAAGACAGCGCAGACCTCAGCGGGCTGGGTGAGGATGCTCGACTGCTCGTCGAAGGTGAGGACGGGGTTGACCTCGTGGTGGCAGCCTGCTGTGTCGAGGGCCGCAATCAGTTCCTCCTGGAGCACGGTGGCCTCGAATGACTTGGAATCAGGCAGGACGAGCGGCGGGAGTTTGGCGGTCGCACCAGGCCAGAGGTTGATCCAGATTCCGCTGACGGCGCGCTGCGTCACCACCAGCTGCAGCCCGTTCCAGGAGTAGGGGTAGCCGTCGATATCGGGTCCCTTCATGATGTGGGCAGGGTGCGGGCGCCCCGGGCCGAGAAGGTCCTCAGCCTCGGCCAGGAGCATTCCGCAGTTCAGGGGTCCGATCCGGCCGGTCCGGGCGAAGTCGACGAGCACGTTCATCAAGGTCACGGCAGTGACTGTGACACTCTCCCGGGTCTGTGCGCACTCCGGTATCAGCGCGGTGCGGGGCCTGTCCCGCCCTGTCGGACGTCGACGAGCGGCAGAAGGCGGGCTGTCGCCGGGATGTCCAGTTCGCGTGGTGTCGGGCGGTCGACGTCCTCCCGCTCGCACATCACCGGGTACTCGGCCAGCCTGTGGGCGTATGCGTCGATCGTCCTCGGCACCCGCCCGAGAACAGTCCATATCTGCCGCCACACCGCCGCCTGCTCAGGCCGGCCCAGCACCGGCCACCTCTCCGTCAGCACCATCGTGCCACTCAAGCCATCTCCCAAGTCCGTGGTTGCGCCGAGGAGAAATGATCACCCCGGACAGATTCCACGTAACTTTTAAGGTGCTCAAGCGTCAGATGTTCGGCCGAGCCGGCTTCGCCCTCCTCCGCAAACGTGTCCTGCTCTACTCATGAAGCATGCAGTCAGGGCATACAGGGGCGTCACTGACCCAGCGCCGTGCCGGCGCGCGCTTGAAGTCGCGGCACCGTCAGCGGACAGCCCACTCGTCCCTTGGGACGCAGTCATGCACAGTGTGAGCCCAGCCGTCGAATCGTGCGAAGACCGGTCGTGACAGCAGGATGTCGCCGACTCGTTGCACACGCACCATGATCCCGAGTTCGTCCGACGCGGCATCACCCTCGACAGAGATCATGGGACTCATGCCACGACCCTCCTGATAATCGTGGAACTGGTCCGTCAGCTCGGAAGGTACCCGCCCGACCAACTGCATCCCGTCCATCGAGACGAGTGGTCCGCACAGTGCGTCGATGACTACGCAGGCCAGCCCGCCGGATTCCTCGTGGCTCATGCCGAAGCGGAGCGGGCCCACGTTCTCGAAGGGGGTGTAGTGCCATTGCACTCGATCGGAGTCGTTCACGACAGACCACATAGTCCGGCCATCTCACCACACGCCACTGACGTCAAAGGACGGCGGCACGTCGCTCCCTGCCATGCCAAGATCAGCTGCTGAGGTCGAACACCCCCCAGGTGGTGAACGGCTCGGCCTGGACGTAGATCCTGCTTCCTCGGCCGACAACCCGGCGACGGCCGGGGGCAGAGCCATCGGGCAGGGTGAGCAGGCAGATGTCCGTTGTCTCGACGGATGATTCCATGATCTCTCCGTGCGCGAGTTGGTCCCGCCCGTCGCCGTAGCCGCCGTAGAAGGCGACCCGCTCACCGTGGACTGCCACCGCTTTGGCGCCCCGTACGCGGTTCGCCCACACCCTCACAGGCCCATGGGTGCGGTCGGGTCGTATCTCGACAAGCGGGAAGTCCGTGTACGGGCACGCCCAGGCGGTGGTGCCCGACACATTCAGGGCGTAGCAGTCGAAGAGGCCGGGGATGCGGGCGTCGTCCGATGTCCAACCGAGTCGGCCGGTGGCGCTCCAGCGGCGGATTCCCACCGGGTTCTCGTCGAAGTGCCCGACCCAGATACGGCCGGCCTCGTCCACGAGCAGGTGCTCGATGGCGTCCCCGACGGAGAAGGACGAGGTCTCACGGCCGAGTGCGTCGAAGACCTGGACCTGGTTCGCGTCCTCGTATCGGCGGGCACGAGACGCGGCGACGACGAACCCGCCGTCGGGCAGGCGGTCCAGATGCGGCCAGCGGGCCCGCACGGCGCTCAGCTCGGTGAGTTCGGCGCTGCCGTCCGGATCGACGGAAACGACCAGCGCGTCAAAGGGCAGGCCATCGCCGCCAGGCTGCGGAAAGCGTTCGGCAAGCAGCCAGTGGGCGGCGCCGAAAACGTCGACGGTACTGGTCAAGACGTGGCGGTCGTGGTGCGCATGGGGCAGCTGGGCGTAGGGAACGAGGGCGGTCTTCTGCACGATGGACTCTCCTGGGGGCGATCGGTCACTGCCAACGGGCACTGCGATGCGGCGACGGCGGTGCGCGAGCGGTGGAGAGCGGAGCGGGGCGCCTAGAGGGCACGGGCCTTTCTGGTCGTCATGAGGTGATCCTGGTCGACAAGCAGCCTTGGGACAAGCCATTTCAGGTGGAGCGGAGCGCTCCGGTTTGCACGGTTCGCCAACTGGACTGCTTGTGCAGAAAGAGCGTTACAGGGATCGGACAGCGGATCATGCCAGGGTGACGTCCATGCCGCCCTCGGCCAGGGTTTCAAGGACTGCGGTGAACAAGTCGTAGGGCTGGCCCTCCGGCGTCAGGGCGTGGGACAGGTGCTCGCGCGCGGTCGCGGCGTCTCGCCAGAGCAAGGTGGCGGGGGCGGTGTAGCCGAAAGTGCCGCGCAGACAATCGTCGAGGGCGGCGAGGCAGCCGCCGAAGTAACCGCCGGGTCCGTTGACCGCTTCCCCGAGCGCCAGATAGAGAGCCGGTTCGTCGGTGATGTACCGGCCGTCGAGTTCGTAGGCGTGGCCGGCCGACCGGCCACGGTGGGATCGTCGGCAGGCCCGCTCGCGGACAAGGTCATGCCAGGCCCCGCGGCGGCGGGTGTCGAGGCCGGCCCAGGTGTTCACGACGGCCGGTGGTCCAGCGAGCCACCTCTCCCAGATCGGCCGAGCATATTCGGGGACCGGTGCGAAGCTGCCTCCGTCAAGCTCAAGGTCGATCAGGTCCGCTGCACAAGAGGATGGGCGCCAGGCGCTGACCGTGGCCCACAGCAGCCGATCGGTGAGCAGCTCGCCTCGGCCGTCCCGGATCTCCAGCGCGGCCTCCTCCAGATCCAGCGCCCGCCGGGTGCCCTTCGCCAGTGCCGCCCTGAGCCGATCACTCGGCGCGAGCCCCCGTAGGACCATTGGCGCAGGTATCTGCTCGGGGGACATGATGCGGGTGAACTCCCGGCAGGAGCCCAGCCAGCGATGCCCGTCGTGCACGCGAACGCGCCCCCTGTACCCCTCGGGCGGGCCTTCGTAGTCGTCCAGGCCGGTAAGCACCAAACTGTCCGCCCCGACGCGCTGCCCCGGACTCTCCGCGTCCTCCAGCAGCCAGGCATCGCATGCCTCGTCCTCCGGCACCAGCCACACCCTGCTGCCGACCCACCCGAACACGCCGGATCGCTCCGGAACCCATCCGAACAACTCATACGTCCCGCGCCGGCATTCCGCGAACAGCCCCTCCACCTCGGCACAGACGCCCCAGACATGGCCGTGTTCGGTCTCGGTCAGCGCGTACGACACGCTCCCGCTTCCCTTCTCGTCCCCCTGCACAGCGGAAATCATGCCCCGACCACATTCGGACGACCAGACCAGGACCTTCTCCGGCCAAAGCCGCAGTAGGCACCTGGAGAACCCTGGAACGCCCAGATCACCGCAAAGTCCGAGGTAACCGAAAAGAGCGCCCCTTTACCGTCCGGTCACGGTGTGTTCGTGATCGCGCAACACGCGTTCGGCAGGGTTGCCGTATGCCGCATTCGACCTCCGCTGCCTCCGCCCCCGCACGGCGCCGTCACAGGGGCCGTGAACTCGCCGTGATCGCCGCACTGGTCGCCGCCGGCCGCCGCGTACGGCGGTGGTGCCGCGCCGCCGCCGTGTCGTGGCCGGGGCGTCCAGCTCCTCTTCCGGCCGAGGCGGGGCCGGAGACCGCGGCCGCGCTGTGGCGGCTGCGCACGACCGTACGCGACACGCCCGGCACGCTCGGCGCGGTGTGCACGGCGCTCGCCGACCGCGGGATCGACATCGTCTCGCTCCAGACGCACCCGCTGGCCGACGGCACCGTGGACGAGTTCCTGCTGCGGGCGCCGTCCGCGCTGCCAGCCACGGCACTGGCCGCGGCGGTGGCGCGGGCCGGCGGCGCCGACACCTGGCTGGAGCGCGCCGACGCCCACGACCTGGTGGACCTGCCCACCCGCATCCTGACCCTGGCCACCCGCACCGCGCTGGACACCGCCGAACTGCCGCTGGCGCTGCGCCGCCTGCTCGGCCGCTGCACCATCACCTCCACCCCCGCGGGGAGCCGGGACGAGCCGGGCGCGGAGACGTACGGCCAGGGACCTGCCGGGGAGCAGGGGCACGGCGGCGTCCGGTCGGCCGCGGAGGAACTGCCCACGGTCATGCGGCTGCGCGACCCGGCCGGCGGTGTGATCACCGTACGGCGCGAGCAACCGCCGTTCACGCCCACCGAGTTCGCCCGGGCCCGGGCGCTGGTGGAGCTGGACGCGCGACTCGGGACGCGGGTGCCGCCGCACCGGGCCGCCGCCGCGCTCCCCCACGGCCACCGAGGTCCGCTGGGCGGCGAGGTCACGCTGCGCCGCGTCGGCCCGGAGGACCTGTCCGCGGCCCGCGCGATGCACGCGCGCTGCGCCCCGGCCACCCTCGCCCGCCGCTACCACGGCCCGGTCGGCGACGCGGACCGCTACCTCACCCACCTGCTCGGCCCGCGCTTCGGCCGGTCCCTGGCGGCCGAGACCGCCGACGGGCGCCTGGTCGCGCTCGGCCACCTGCTGTGGGACGGCGAGGAGAGCGAGGTGGCGCTGCTGGTGGAGGACGCCTGGCAGCGCCGCGGCATCGGCACCGCGCTGCTGCGCGGGCTGGTCGAACTCGCCGCGGACGCCGGCCGGTCGAGCGTCTACGCGGTGGCGCAGGCCGCCAACACCGGGATGACCGCCGCGATGCGCGCCCTGGACCTGCCGCTGGACTACCAGGTCGAGGACGGCACCGTGGTCGTCACCGCGACGCTGCCCGCCGCGGCCGACGGCAGTCCCGCGCCGCTGCCGTGGACGGTGACCGACCACCGCCCGTGACGCGGGGGCGCAGGGGCGCGGGGGGCCGTTGGTGGCCTTCTTACGCCGCTGACCTGCGGTGATACCGGCTGCCGTGGCCGGTAAGGGCATCCGGGGTGACGCCGTGCCGCCCGGCATACGAAGATGACCGCATGTCGTCACTCACCAGCAGCCCACTGCCCCGCCAGGTCGCCGACACCTACGTCGACGCCCTGGTCGCCCTCGACCCGGCCCTCGGCACGTACCTCGGCGCCCCGGGCAGCGCCCGCCGGCTGCCCGACCACTCGCCCGCCGGCGCGCAGGCCCTGGCCGACCTGGCGCGCAGCACCCTGGCCGACCTGGCCGAGGCGGAGGCGCGGCCCGGCGGCGACAGCCCGGCCGAGCGGCGCTGCGCCCGCCTGCTGCGGGACCGGCTCACCGCCGAGATCGAGGTCCACGAGGCCGGCGAGCACCTGCGGGCGGTCAGCAACATCAACTCCCCGCTGCACTCCATCCGCGAGACCTTCACGCTGATGCCGCTGGCCACCGCCGAGGACCACGCCGACCTCGCCGCCCGGCTGCGCGCGGTGCCCGCGTCCGTCGCCGGCTACCGCGCCAGCCTGGAGGAGGGCCTGTCCCGCGGCCTGCCGGCCGGCCCGAAGCAGGTGGAGACCGTCATCGAGCAGCTCGGCACCTGGGTCGGCGACGGCGCGGAGAGCAGCTGGTTCGCGCAGCTCACCGCGGACGGCCCCGCCGAGCAGCGCGCCGAGCTGGACGCCGCGGCCGCCGAGGCCACCGCCGCCTTCGCCGAGATCCGCGACTGGCTGCGCGCGACGTACGCCCCGGCCGTGGCGGGCGCGCCCGACACCGTGGGCCGCGAGCGGTACGCCCGCTGGTCGCGCTACTGGAACGGCGCGGACCTGGACCTGGAGGAGGCGTACGCGTACGGCTGGTCGGAGTTCCACCGGCTGCTCGGGGAGATGCACGCGGAGGCGGGCAAGATCCTGCCCGACACCGACCCGTGGGACGTGCTGCACCACCTGGAGACGCACGGCACCGTCGTGGAGGGCGTGCCGGAGGTGCGCGAGTGGCTCCAGGCGCTGATGGACGAGGCGATCCGCGCGCTGGACGGCACGCACTTCGAACTCGCCGAGCGGGTCAAGAAGGTGGAGGCGCACATCGCCCCGCCCGGCGGCGCCTCCGCGCCCTACTACACCGGGCCCACCGAGGACTTCAGCCGGCCCGGCCGCACCTGGCTGCCGACGATGGGCCTGACCCGGTTCCCGATCTACGACCTGGTCTCCACCTGGTACCACGAGGGCGTGCCCGGCCACCACCTCCAGCTCGCCCAATGGGTGCACATCGCCGACACCCTCTCCCGCTACCAGGCCACCGTCGGCATCATCAGCGCCAACGTCGAGGGCTGGGCGCTGTACGCGGAGCGGCTGATGGACGAACTCGGCTTCCTCACCGACCCGGAGCGGCGGCTGGGGTACCTCGACGCGCAGATGATGCGCGCGGTGCGGGTCATCATCGACATCGGCATGCACCTGGAGCTGGAGATCCCGGCCGACTCGCCCTTCCACCCCGGCGAGCGGTGGACCCCGGAGCTGGGCCACGCCTTCTTCGCCGCGCACAGCGGCAGCCCGGCGACGCTGATCGACAGCGAGCTGATCCGCTACCTGGGCATGCCCGCGCAGGCGATCGGCTACAAGATGGGCGAGCGCACCTGGCTCGCCGGGCGCGCGGCCGCGCGCGCCGCGCACGGCGACGCGTTCGACCTCAAGGCGTGGCACATGGCGGCGCTGTCGCTGGGGTCGCTGGGGCTGGACGACCTCCTCGCGGAGCTGTCGGCGCTCTGATCGGCACGCTGACCGCCACGCGCGGGGCGGGGGCCGTCCGCGGCGTCCGCCCCCACGTGCCGCGGCGGCGCGGGCGCGGTCCGAAGTGTGCCTGCCGGGGCGGGTGACCAGGGCGTAGGGTTCGGGAGAGGGGGGCCGGTGCAGGCGTGCCGGCTCCCGCTTCCCTGCGTTTGGCGACAAGGCGGTCCGGTCCGATGACTCTGCACGCTTCCCACGACGGCGGGAGCCTGGTGCTCACGCAGGGCCGGCTCGTCCTGCGCGAGCAACTGCCCGAGGCCGCCGCGGTGCTCGCCGAGGGCAAGCCCGGCGACTTCACCTGGATCGACGGCGTGCCCGGCGACGGCACGTCCAGCGCGGCCACCATGACGGTCGTCTCGGCGAGCGCCGGGGTCTACCGGCCCGGCTGGGGGCTCTTCGTCATCCAGCGGGCCGACGACCTGACCGCGCTCGGCGGGGTCGGCTTCCACGGGCCGCCGGACCGCGGCGCCGTCGAGATCGGCTACGACCTGTCGCCGTCCGCCCGCGGCCGCGGCTGGGCCACCGAGGCGGCCCGCGCGCTGTGCCAGTGGGCGCTCGGCCAGCCCGACGTGATGGTCGTCCTGGCCACCACCGAGCCGGGCAACGCCGCCTCGCAGGCGGTCCTCGCGCGCGTGGGCTTCACCCGGGTCGCGGACCGCGGCGAGCTGTGGGCGTACGAACTGACGGCGCCGCCCGCGTAGGGCCCACGGGAGGCTCACGGGTCACGGGTCAAAGGCTCACGGGGCCCGGGGTCCGATTCGGGGCGCCGTTGGTCCGGCACGGAGCTCAGCCGGCGGCGGAGCGCATGCGGACGCTGGAGCCGTCGCGGCCCTTGTCGACCTCGAGCTGCGCGGGGATGCGGTGCCGCAGGTCGGCGACATGGCTGACGATGCCGACGGCCCGGTCCCGTTCGCGCAGCCCGTCGAGGACGTCGAGCACCTCGTCCAGGGTCCCCTCGTCGAGGCTGCCGAAGCCCTCGTCGATGAAGAGGGTGTCCAGCCGCATGCCGCCCGCCTCGTCGGTGACGACGTCGGCCAGGCCGAGCGCCAGGGCGAGCGACGCGAAGAACGTCTCGCCGCCGGAGAGCGTCGAGGTGTCGCGTTCGGTGCCGGTCCAGGCGTCCACGACCACCAGGCCGAGGCCGGACTTGGCGCGGTTGCCGGCGCGGGCGTCGCTGTGCGCGAGCGTGTAGCGGCCGGCCGACATCCGGTGCAGCCGCACGCCCGCGGCCGCGGCGACCTGCTCCAGGCGTGCCGCCAGGACGTACGTCTCCAGCTCCATCCGGTAGCGGTTCTCCGCCGAGGTGCCCGCCGCGAGGTCCGCCAGCCGTCGGAGCCGATCGAACTCCGCCCGGGCCGGGGCGAGTTCCCGCACCCGCGCGGTGGCCAGGCGGCTCAGCCGGTCCAGTTCCCGGCAGCGGGTCGCGGCGGCCGACTCCGCGGCCGAGGCCGTCCGCAGCCGCCGCTGCGCCTGTTCGGCGGCGTGCTGGGCGCGTTCGGGCGCGGCGGGCGGCAGCGCGGCGGCCGCCGCGGGTTCGGGTGCGGCCAGGGCCTCCTCGACCGCGGCCTCCTCCCGTTCCCATGCGGCCATGTCCCGTTCGGCGCGGGCCAGTTCGGCCGGTGGCAGCAGCGCCGCCGCTGCCTCGTCGGGGGACGCGAACCCGGCCTCGCGCACGGCCGCCGCGAGCGCGGCGCGCGCCTCATCGAGCTGCCGCCCGCACTCCGCCCGCTCCCGTGCGGCATCGACGGCGCGGTCCAGCAGGCCGATCCGCGCGGCCAGGTCTCCGCGCCTGGCCCGTACGGTGGCGTGGCCGCCCCGCGCCTTGGCCAGCTCGGCACCCAACTGCCGGTGCTGCTCGTCCAGTTCCTCCCGCCGGGAGGTGCGGGCGGCGGTACGGCTGAGGGCCTGCTCGCGCTGAGCGGAGCGGCGCTCCTGCTCCTCCTGCGCGCGGGCGAGGTCGCGGCGCGCCTCGGCCAGGCCCCCGGCGGCGCGCACGGCGGCGGCGTGCTCGGCGGCCGACTCCGCGTGGGCGGCGACGAGTTCGGCGTAGGAGGCGGTCCCGGCGGCGGCCGCGGCCGCCTCGTGGGCGGCGCGCAGGCGGGCCGTCGCCTCGCCCGCCGCCGCGTGGGCCGCACGGCTCCGCTCGTAGGCGGCGTGGGCGGCGTCCTCGTCGGCGGAGGTCACCCGGCGGCCGGCCTCGGGCCGTGCGGGCGCGGGGTGTTCCGCGGCGCCGCACACCCGGCACGGCTCGCCGTCCACCAGGCCGTCGGCCAGCTCAGCGGCGATCCCGGCGATCCGGGCCTCCCGTGCGTCCTGCCACGCCTCGCGGGCCTGCGCGGCCCGGTCCCGCGCGTCCCGTCCGGCGTCCTGCGCGCGGGCCAACTGCGCTGCCAGCCGGTCGCGTTCGGCCGCCGCGTCGCGCCGGGTCAAGGCCGCCTCCACCCGCCCGGCCAGGCCCTCCGCCCGCGCGGCAGCCTCCGCGGCGGCCTCCACCCGGCCCTGGAGCCGGCCGCGCTCGGCCGCCCAGCGCTCCAGCCACGCCTGCGCCTCCCGTACGGCCCCCTCGTCCGCGCGCTCCTCCCGGGCCAGCGCCTCCCGGCGGCGCCCGATCTCCTCCAACCGCGCCTCCGCCTCCCCGGCGGAGGCCAGCCCGCCCAGCTCCTCCCGCAACTCCCCCACCCTGCGCGCCATGACGGCCACGCGTGCGTCCTCGGCGCCCTCCGCCGCTCCGAAGCCCGCCTCCCCGGCCGGACGGCCACCGCTCCGCCCGGCGCCGAGCGCCTGCGCCAACTGCCGTTCCACCGGGGCCGACAGCGCCTGTACCGCAGCGTCACCGGTCCGCTGGGCCGGGACCTCGCCCGCGTCCGCGACGTGTTCGCCCGCGGCCCGCAACCGGTCCGCCGCTTCCTCCTCCGCGGCGCCGGCCTCCTCGTAGCGGGCGGCCGCCTTGGCGTGGCGGGCTAGGGCGGGGTCGACGGCCAGGGCCCGCCGGGCGCGGTCGAGGCGGGTCCGGGCGGCGTCCCGCGCCGGGCGCTGCTCCTCAAGGGCCCGCGCCCGGTCGCGGGCTTCGCGGTGCCGGCGCTGGAGGGCGGCCACCTCGCGTGCCGCGGTGGCCGTCTCGGCGGCGGCGCGGTGCGCGTCCTCGGCGAGGCGTACGGCCGTACGCGCGATGTCGTACCGCTCGCGGGCGTCGCAGCGGGCGAGCGCGGCATCGGCGAGCAGGGCGGTGTCGAGGGCGGCTTCGGGGTCCGCCGCCGCGGGGCCGGCGCTGTCGTCCCCCGCGGCCTGCCGCATCCGGGCGGCGATCTGCCGCAGTTCGTCGTCGGCCGCGGCGAGCCGCCGGTCCGCCTCGTGCCTGAGGTCGCGCAGCCGCCGCTCGACGGCCTTGAAGCGGCGCGTGTCGAACAGCCGCCCGAGCAGCGCGGCGCGCTCGACCGCGCCCGCGCGCAGGAACGTCGCGAACTCGCCCTGCGGCAGCAGCACCACCTGGCAGAACTGCTCGCAGCTCATCCCGACGAGTTGCCGCACCTCCTCGCCGATCTCCTGGTGCGACTTGGACACGCCCTGCCATGTGCCGCCGACCTGCTCGCGCAGCAGCGTGACCGCCTTGTCGACGGTGGTGCCGGTGCCGCGCTTCTTGGCGCGCGTCTGCTCCGGGCGCCGGGTGATCTCCAACCGGCGCCCGGCGAGGGTGAGTTCGAGGACGACCTCGGTCGGGGTGCCGGCCGCGGCGTGGTCGCTGCGCAGCCGGTTCGCCGGCCGGGCGCCGGGCACCTGGCCGTACAGGGCGTAGCAGACCGCGTCGAGCACGGAGGTCTTGCCCGCGCCGGTGGGGCCGTGCAGCAGGAACAGCCCGGCGGCGGACAGCTCGTCGAAGTCGACGTGCTGGGTGCCCGCGAAGGGGCCGAACGCGGTGAGTTCGAGGCGGTGCAGGCGCATCAGTCGGCTTCCGTCCGTACGGCGTCGGCCCGCACCTCGTCCAACGCGGCGCGCAGCACGCCGGTTTCGGCCGGGTCGGGGGCGGTGCCGCGGACGTGGGCGACGAAGTCCTCGGCGATCTGCTGGTCGGTGCGGCCGCGCAGCCGGCGGGCGTAGGAGGCGAGGTCGTCCTCGTCGGCGCGGTCGGGTGCGAAGGCGAGCGCGAGGACGTGCGGGAAGCGCCCCGCGAGCGCGGCCATCGGTTCGTGCGGGCGGTGGGCGTCGGTGAGGGTGGCCTCGACGAAGGAGCCGGTGTGCGGTTCGAGCGCGGGGTCGGCGAGCAGGTCGTCCAGGCGGCCGCGCAGCCGGGCCAGCGGGCGCGGCACGGGTGTGTCCAGCCGCCGGGCGCCGACGGCGCCTTCGGGGTCGAGGTCGACCAGCCACATGCTCTTCCGGTGGTGCTGCTCGGAGAAGGAGTAGGCGAGCGGCGAACCGGAGTACCGTACGCGGTCGTTGACCGTCTGGCAGCCGTGCAGGTGGCCGAGCGCGACGTAGTGGACGCCGTCGAACAGCTCGGCGGGCACCGCTTCCACGCCGCCGGCGGTGATGTCGCGCTCGCTGTCGCAGGGGGCGGCGCCGGTGACGAAGGCGTGCGCGACGACGACGGCGCGGGTGCCGGCGGGCCGGGTGGCCAGATCAGCGCGCACCCGGTCCATGGCGGCGCCGAGGACGGCGGTGTGGTCGGCCCGTTCGGCGTCGAACTCGGCGCGGACCAGGGCCGGTTCGAGGTAGGGCAGGCCGTAGACGGCGATGTCGCCGTGCGGCGGGTCGGGCAGCAGCACCGGCCGGTGGCAGGTCGCGGGGTCGGTGCGCAGGTGGACGCCGGCGCGGTCGATCAGCCCGGCGCCGACGCCGAGCCGCCGGGCCGAGTCGTGGTTGCCGGAGGTCAGCACGGTCGGCACGCCGAGGTCGGCGAGGGCGTGCAGGGCCTGGTCGTACAGCTCGATCGCGGCCAGCGGGGGCACGGCGCGGTCGTAGACGTCGCCCGCGACGAGCACCGCGTCGACCTGCTCGGCGCGCACCGTGGCCACCAGGTGGTCGAGGAAGGCGCGCTGGGCGCCGAGCATGCTCACCCGGTGGAAGGACCGTCCCAGGTGCCAGTCCGAGGTGTGCAGGAATCTCACGCCGCCACCGCCGCGAACCGCACCTGTTCCCCTCCCCTTCCCGGGCGTCCGCCCGCCGACCTGCACCGTACTACCGATCTCCGTCGATCTCCGCGCGGTCCGGCCGCACACCCCGGTGGGCCGCCCGCGATCGGCCGGGGCGCGGCGGTGTCAGCCGGTGCCGGGCGACGTCGGCCCGGCGTCAGGTGACGTCCACGTAGGCGCTGCCCTCGGCGGTGCAGGTGGCGGCGCCGGAGGTGGCGTCAGCGAGCCAGGACCGGAAGGCGGCGACATCGGCTTCGGGCACGCCGAGGTGGAAGGTGACGGCGGCGCCGTACTCGACCTCGCGCACGGTGTGCCCGGCGGCGCGCAGTTCGTTCTCCAGGCGTCCGGCGCGCTGGTGGTCCGCGGTGACGGTGAGCAGGGTGAGCAGCCGCCGCTGGAGGGTGCCGACGGTGTCGAGCGCGGCGGAGACGGCTCCGCCGTAGGCCCGGGCCAGGCCGCCCGCGCCGAGTTGGACGCCGCCGTAGTAGCGGGTCACGACGGCCACGGTGTCGCGCACCTCGCGGCCGAGCAGCACCTGGAGCATGGGGGTGCCCGCGGTGCCGCCGGGCTCGCCGTCGTCGCTCGCGCGGTGCAGGCGGCCGTCGGGGCCGATGACGTAGGCGAAGCAGTTGTGCGTCGCGGCCGGGTGCTCCTTGCGGACCGCGCGGACGAACTCCTCGGCGGCTTCCTGGCTGGCGGCCGGGGCCAGCGCGCACCGGAACCGCGAGCGTTTGATCTCACTTTCGTACACGCCCGGGCGCGCCACCGTCAGATACCGATCTACCACCCGTTCAGCGTAGTGCGGCGGGAATCGGGGCGCGGGGCGGGGCGTTGATCAGGGCAGGACGCGCGGGAAGCGCGCGGGCGGTCGGGAGTTCGAGGCGAGAGGGCCGGTGAGCGGTGTGAACGGGGACGGGTTCGGCAGCGGGTACGCGGACTATGAGGACAGGGCCAGGGCGCGCAAGATCCTGACCGACAGCGGTGACACCTGGGCGGTGGTCGGGCTGTCGGGCAACACCACCCGCCCGGCCTACCAGGTGGCGGCGGTGCTCCAGCGGTTCGGCAAGCGCGTGGTGCCGGTCCATCCGAAGGCCGAGACGGTGCACGGCGAGCGGGGGTACGCGAAGCTGGCGGACATCCCCTTCCCCGTCGACGTGGTGGACGTCTTCGTGCACCCCGCGTGGGCCGGCGAGGTGGCCGACGAGGCGGTGGCGGCCGGCGCGAAAGCGGTGTGGTTCCAGCTCGGCGTGATCGACGAGAAGGCGTACGAACGGGTGCGCGCGGCCGGGGTGGACATGGTCATGAACCTCTGCCCGGCCATCGAGATACCGCAGCTGCCGCGCGCCTAGCACCCGCGCCACAGGGTCCCGCGGTCGGCTTGAGGTCCGCGGGGTCCTGCGGTCCGCCGGAGGTACGCGGGCCCGCGCGGCGGAAGGTCCGCGGCGGGGCGGCGGAAGATGCGGTCGGGCGGTGGGCGGCTCAGGTGGCGGTGGGGGTCTCCAGGCCGGGCAGGTCGAGGCGTTGTTCGGGCGGCACACTGTCCGGGCCGGACGCCGAGGGCCCGGACGCTGAGGGGCCGGGCGCTGCGGGGCCGGGGGTGCGCAGCGGTGGCTGCCAGCCGGTGTCGGGTGCCCAGCGGCGCACGATCCGGGCGGGGGCGCCGGCGACCACCGCGTGGTCGGGGACCTCGCCGCGGACCACGGAGCCGGCGGCCACCACCACGTTGCGGCCGAGCCGGGCGCCGGGCAGCACCACGCTGTCCACGCCCAGCCAGCTGCCCGCGCCGATCTCGACGGGCGCCGCGTGGGGCCACTGCTCGCCGATGGCCTGGTCGGGGTCCTGATAGGAGTGGTTGGTGCTGGTCACGTAGACGTTGGGGCCGCAGTAGACCTTGTCGCCGATGACGATCGGGGCCAGGGCCACGATGTGGCTGTCGCGGCCGATGACGACGCCGTCGCCGATGCGGATGACCGGGTCGGGGCCGTAGTCGAGGTCGGCGGGGGCCAGGCCGACGGTGAGAGTGACCTGTTCGCCGATGATGCAGCAGGCGCCGAGGTGAATCCAGGGTTCGCCGAAGACGGTGCCCTGGGGGAAGGCGAGGCGGGTGCCCCAGCCGATCCGGCCGAAGCGCAGCAGCCCGGGGCGCTCCGCGGTGACCGCGCCCGCGTTCTGCACCCGTCGCCAGGCGCGGTGCACCAGGCGGGTGGTGGCGCGCCGTCGCCAGGCCGCGGCGCCGGACAGCAAGGAGAAGAACACGTTCTTGTTCTCGGGCACACGGCCACCGTATACGGTGCTGCGGGGCCGTGGTGGAGCGGCGCGGGATCGGACGGGAGCGGGCATGGCGGAGTCGCAGTCGGCGTCGGAGTCGGTGGAGCACGCGGGTTCGGCGGCCGGGGCGCCCGGGGCGCTGGTCGCGGGGGTGGCGGGCCGGCAGCCGCGGCTGGACCCGGAGGCGTATGCGGCGCCGACGTCCGTGGTGCTCGGTGACGTGGTGCTGAGTGAGCGGGCGAGTGTCTGGTACCACGCGGTGCTGCGCGGCGACTGCGAGCAGATCCGGATCGGCGCGGGCTCCAACGTCCAGGACAACTGCACGGTGCACGCCGATCCGGGGTTCCCGGCGGTCGTCGGCGCGGATGTCACGGTCGGGCACAACACGGTGCTGCACGGGTGCGTGGTGGAGGACGGGGTGCTGGTCGGGATGGGGGCCACGGTGCTCAACGGGGCGCGGATCGGCGCCGGTTCGCTGGTGGCGGCGGCCGCGCTGGTGCCGCAGGGCATGGTGGTGCCGCCGAACTGCCTGGTCGCGGGGGTGCCGGCGAAGGTCAGGCGGGAGCTGACCGAGGAGGAGCGGGAGGTGCTGCGGCTGAACGCGGCGCACTACGTGGAGTTGGCCCGGGCCCACCGGGCGGCGCTGGGCTGACCGGTGGGCCCGGGCGGGGTCACCCGCGGGAGGGGGTCACTCGCCGGAGGGGGCGACGGCCACTTCGCGTTCGGCGGCCGCCTCGTGCTCGGCCTGCACCTTGGCGGCGCGGCGCCGTACGTAGAGGAAGGAGCCGAGGCCGACCAGGACCGCGATGGCAAGGCCCACGTAGCCGAAGCGGGTCAGCCAGGGCTCGGCGACGACGCCCACGTAGTAGATGATCGCGGTGATGCCGCCGGCCCAGACCAGGCCGCCGAGCGCGTTGGCGATGAGGAACTTGTGGTAGGGCATCTTCAGGACGCCGGCGAGCGGCCCGGCGAAGATCCGCAGCAGGGCCACGAAACGGCCGAAGAAGACCGCCCACATGCCCCAGCGCTGGAAGGAGCTTTCGGCGGTGGCGATGTGGCCGGGTGAGAAGTGGCTGGGGAAGCGGCGGCCGAGCCAGTCCAGCAGGGGTCGGCCGCCCTTGTGCCCGATGGCGTAGCCGATCGAGTCGCCGACCACCGCGCCGAAGATCGCGCACGCCCCGACGATCCAGGGGCTGACGTGGCCCTGGGAGGACAGCAGCGCCGCCGTCATCAGCACGATCTCGCCGGGCAGCGGGATGCCGAGGCTCTCCACCCCCACCACGAGACCGACCATCAGATAGACGGCGACCGGCGGAATGCCGTCCAGCCAGTCCTGCACGTGCACAGCAGGTCCCTCCCCGGGGTGGCGGTCGAACGCGCGCCCGCAGCGCGCTTCCTGGAAGCCTAACCGACCGGGCGCACGTCCTGTCCGCTCAGCGGTGCGCTTCCGGTCGGCCGGCCGCTCCCCCGCCGCGGCGGGGACGTCAGCTGTTGGGGCGCAGCGTCCAGACGACGGTCATCCGGCCGGTCTCGGCACCGTCCTCGCGGGTGAGGACGACCTCGACCGGGAACTCCGGGCGCCGCCCGGTGTCGAGTTCGGCGACGACGTCGGCGGCGGGGCGGCCGAGGGTAGCGGTCGCGCGCACCTGCCCCCGGGCGATCTTGGTGTAGGTGACCTCGACCCGCACCGGCAGCGGGACGGCGCGGGTGAGCTGGTCGCCGAACGCGCCGATCACCACGGCGCCGGAGGCGGACTCCCCGGCGGTGAACATCGCGCCCGCGTGCGGGCCGCCGACGTGGTTGCGGTACTCGGGCCGGTCGGGCAGCGCGACGACCGCGCGCTCGGCGGTGGTCTCCAGGTACTCCAGGCCGAGGGTGCGGACCATGGGCACGGTGGAGCTGAGGATTTCGCCTATCGGGGACAACGTGTCTGACATGGCCGCATGTTACCAGTCAGTATCCTGGTCCGGCGTGGAACCCGACCGGCCTCTCCCCTAGTGTTTCGAGCCATGTGGCCAGGAGACCAGCAGCACGGGGGAGAGCAGAACCCGCAGGGCGGCCCCCCGCAGCACCCGCAACAGCCGAACACGCAGCAGCAACCGCAGCAGGGGCAGCAGCCGCCGCAGTCCCCGCAGGCCCCGTACGGGTATCCGCCCAACCCGTACGCGCAGCCCGGTTACCAGCAGCCGCCCGCCCCGCCGTACGGGCAGCCCCAGCAGCCACCCGCACCTCCGTACGGCCAACCCCAGCAGCCGCCGGCGCCGCCCTACGGCCAGCCGCAGCAGCCGCCTACAGCTCCGTACGGGCAGCCCGCGCCCGGCGGCCCCTATCCGCAGTCCGGCTACCAGCAGCCCGGGCAGGCTCCGGCCGGCGGCTACCCCACTCCCCAGAGCTGGGGCCCGGCGGTGCCCGGCGGCCCTGGTGGACCCGGCGGCCCCGGCCTGCCGCCGGAGAAGGACAACCGCAGGCTGACCATCGCGATAGCGATCACCGCCTCGCTCGCGGTCATCGCGGCCGTGGCGGTCGGCGCGGTCTACCTCACCGGCGACCACGGCAAGAAGGACGACGCGAAGGGGCCCGCCACGCCCACCGCGACGACGCCCGCGAAGCCCACCGCCACCCCGTCCCCCACCGACACCTCGACCGGCGGCGCGGACGACAACGACAACCCGCGCAACGGCGGCACCGAGATCAAGGCGGTGATCCCCGGCTGGCAGGTGGTCCGCCGCGACCAGCGCAACGTCGCCTTCGACGTCCCGCCGGGCTGGACGGTCGACAGCGAGGGCATGAGCGTCGGCTTCAGCAACGACAAGGGCGACCCCGAGGTCATCATGAGCGCCCCCGCGTACTACAAGCACGCGTGGTGCAAGTCCTCCGACGGCGAGGCGGACCGCGCGGCCGTCGGCACCAAGGGCGGCAGCGGCGCGAAGAGCCTGAAGGACGCCGCCGACAACGAGGCCGAGGCGTGGGCGTACTGGGCCTACCAGGTCAAGGGCAAGGGCACCTTCTCCAAGGCCCAGGACAGCAAGGCGTTCTCCAACAGCTACGGCATCACCGGCTGGCAGGCCGAGGCCACGGCCACCAACGTCGTCAAGGCCAACAAGTGCGAGCCGCCGAGCGGTGTCGCCTACACCGTGGCCTGGACCGACCCCTCCCAGACGAAGCCGACCCCGGTGGTGTGGGTCCTGTACGCCGACACGGGCGTCTCCGACGCGCTCACCAAGGCCACCGTGGACAAGATCAAGAGCACCATCCGGCCGATCAAGAAGTAGCGCGGCGCGGCCGCGGGAGCCGATAACGGTTGGCGCTTCACCCGGTCCTTCCTGGATAGTGCCCGGGTGAAGCGCACCGCCCCCGGCTCCCGTCCCCGCCCCGGCACCGCCCGGAAGCTGCTCGGCCGGCTGCCGGCCCTGCCCGAGCCGCCCGCGTGGGCCGGGCGGGACTTCCGCCTGCTGGTCAGCGCGTCCCTGGTCGCCAACATCGGCAACGCCGGCGCCACGATCGCCGCCGCGTACGCGGTCATCGACCAGGGCGGCAGCGCCACCGACGTGGGCCTGGTGGTGGCCGCCCGCACTCTGGCGCTGGTGGTCTTCCTGCTGCTGGGCGGCGCCATGGCCGACCGGCTGCCCCGGCAGCGGGTGATGGTCGGCGCCAACCTGCTCAACGCCACCTCGCAGGCCGCGTTCGCGGTCCTGGTGCTCACCGGCTCGCCCGCGCTGTGGACGATGGCCGCGCTGGCCGCGGTGGGCGGCACCGGGCAGGCGTTCTTCTCGCCCGCCTCCGAGGGCATGGTGCTGTCCACGGTGGACTCCGCCCACGCGGGCAAGGCGTTCTCCGTCTACCGGCTGACCATGAACGGCGCGATCATCGGCGGCTCGGCCCTGGGCGGCGCGCTGATCGCCGCGATCGGCCCGGGCTGGGTGCTCGCGGTCGACTCCGCGGGGTTCCTGTGCGCCGCGGCGCTGCGCGGCCGGCTGCGTGTCCCGGCCGCCCCGCGGGCCGCCGGGTCGGGCAGCAGCATCGTCGGCGAACTGCGCGAGGGCTGGCGGGAGTTCGCCGCCCGCCCCTGGCTGTGGGGCATCGTGATCCAGTTCGGCATCGTCAACGCCGTGGTCACCGCAGCGGAGACCGTCTACGGCCCGCTGGTCGCCCGGGAGCACCTGGGCGGCGCCGCGCCCTGGGGGCTCGCGGTCGCCGCGGGCGGGGTCGGCACCTTCTGCGGCGGCCTGCTGATGGTCCGCTGGCGTCCGCGCCGGATGCTGCTCGCCGGCACCCTCGGCATCTTCCCGATGGCGCTGCCCGCGGCCGCGCTCGCCGGCGCCGTGTCGGTGCTGCCGCTGTCGACCGCGACCTTCGTCGCCGGGGTCGGCGTGGAGGTCTTCGCGGTCGGCTGGATGCTGGCGCTGCACCAGGAGATCCCCGAGGACAAGATGTCGCGGGTGTCGGCGTACGACTGGCTGGGCTCGATCTCGCTGACCCCGATCGCCACCGCGCTGTCCGGTCCGGCCGCGAACGCCTTCGGCCGTACGAACGCGCTGTGGGGCTGCGCGGCCATGGTGCTGCTGCTGACCGGCGCGGTGCTGCTGGTGCCGGACGTACGGCGGCTGGAGCACCGCCCGAAGACGGTCACGGTGCCGGTCGGGCCCGCCGGCGCCGCGCCGGTACCGGCCGGGCAGGCCGCCGCACCTGTCGCGGACGGCCCCGCAGGGGCGCCCGGTGCGAGCTGAGCCGGCGTCCGCGCGCCGCCGGCCCGCGACGCCGGCCGGGCCCGGCAGCTCGCCGAGGAGTTCGACGGCGCGCACACCGTCGTCGGCGACCTCGCCGTGTCGGCCTCCGCTCAGCCGACCGTGAACGCCCCGCCCGGCGGCTCGGGCGAGTCGGCCGCCGCCGCGTCCCGCACCGGCGCTCCCGGGAACGCCCGCACCGCCTCCGCCGTCCCCAGCACCCGCGCCGGGAACGCATCGGCGGCGCACCGCCGCGCCACAGCGGCCAGCGGCAGTTCCCCGCGGGTGGCCGCGAGTACCGCGTTGCCGTACCGCCGCCCGCGCAGCACCCCCGGCTCCAGCAGCACGCACACCTCCGCGTCCGCGCCGAACGCCGCCCGCAGGGTGGCCAGTTGGGAGCCGAGGAAGGTGAACGGCGCGGCGTCGGCGAGGTTCGCCACGTACAGCCCGCCGCCGCGCAGCACCCGGGCCGCCTGCGCGGCGTACTCGAGCGTCGTCAGGTGCGCGGGGACCCGCGAGCCGCCGAAGACGTCCGCCACGAGCACGTCGGCGCTCGCGTCCGGGCGCGCGGCCAGCCACTCCCGCGCGTCCGCGACATGGGTGCGGACGCCGGGCGCGTCCAGCGGCAGGTGCTCCGCGACCAGCCCGGCAAGGCCCCGGTCCGCCTCGATGACGTCCTGCGCCGCGCCCGGCACGGTCCGGGCGAAGCGGCGCGGCAGGGTCAGCGCGCCGCCGCCGAGGTGGACCACGTCCACCGGCGCGGCCCGCGTGTCGCACACCGCCTCGACGACGTACGCGACACGCCGTACGTACTCGAACTCCAGGTGCTCGGGGTCGGCCAGGTCCACGTACGACTGCGGGGCGCCGTCCACCGTCAGCAGCCACGCGTCCGCGCGGTCCACGTCCGGCAGCAGCTTCGCCACCCCGAAGTCGACGGTCCGCATCACCGCCACAGCTTCGCCTTCCACCCCGCCATCCTCCCGCACCCCGCGCCCGCGCACCGACCACCCCGCCCCGCCCCGCCGCGCTCCCCCGTCCGTTGCTCACCCGCTCCCCCGCTCCCCCCGCTCTCCCCGCTCTCCGTCGGGTGACGCAACCGTCGACGGTTCTTCATCCTCTGGTGACGTACGGGAATTCAGCACGTGGGAGACTTTGTTCCGTTGGTAAACTTAAAGTCCGTCCCCACCCCCGTTCCGTAAAGGACCCCTCCATGCCCCTGGCCATCCTCGCCCTCGCGGTGAGCGCCTTCGGCATCGGCACCACGGAGTTCGTGATGATGGGCCTGCTGCCCAACGTCGCGGGCGACCTCGGTACCTCCGTGCCCACCGCCGGTTACCTCGTCTCCGCCTACGCGCTCGGCGTCGTCGTCGGTGCGCCGCTGCTCACCGCGCTCGGCTCCCGTGTCCCCCGCAAGCGCATGCTGCTCCTGCTGATGGGGCTGTTCACCGTCGGCAACCTCGCCTCGGCCTTCGCGCCGGGGTACTGGACGCTGCTGGGCGGCCGGTTCCTGTCCGGGCTGCCGCACGGCGCGTTCTTCGGCGTCGGCGCGGTCGTCGCCTCGCGGCTGGTCGCCGAGGAGCGGCGGGCGCGCGCGGTGGCCGCGATGTTCCTCGGGCTGACCGTCGCCAACATCGTCGGAGTGCCCGCCGCCACCGCGCTCGGCCAGCACCTCGGCTGGCGCGCGACGTTCGTGGTGGTCTCCGCGGTCGGCCTGGTCGGCCTCGCCTCGCTCGCGCTGCTGGTGCCGCGGCTTCCCGTCGAGGAGCACGTCGGTGTGGGCCAGGAGATCCGGGCGCTGCGCGAGCCGCAGGTCGTACTCGGCCTGCTCACCGCGGTGTTCGGGTTCGCCGGGGTCTTCGCCGTCTACAGCTATCTGGCCTCGATGATGACCGAGGTCACCGGTTTCGCGGACTCCTCGGTGACGCTGCTGCTGGCGCTCTTCGGCATCGGCATGACGCTCGGGGCGCTCGCCGCCGGCCCGCTCACCGACCGCGCGCTGCGCCCGACCCTCTACGGTTCGCTCGCCGCGCTCGCCGTGGTGCTGGTCGGGTTCCACTTCGCCGCGCACTCCAGGATCGCCGCGCCGATCGCGGTGGTGGTGCTGGGCGGGGTGGGCTTCATGACCACCACGCCGCTCCAGATGCTCGTCATGAACAAGGCCCGGCACGCCCCGACCATCGCCTCCGCCTCCAACCACTCCGCGTTCAACCTCGCGAACGCCGGCGGCGCCTGGCTCGGCGGCGTGGCGATCTCGGCGGGCTGGGGCTGGACCTCGCCGACCCTGGTGGGCGCGGTGCTGGCCGTGGCGGGACTCGGGATCGCGGTGACCGCCGGGCTGCTCGACCGCCGGGCCGGGGCGTCAGCGTACTCGACGTCCTCGGCGTCCTCGGTGGTCGCCGGCGGCGGGCCGAGGGTGCGGCAGGACGTGCAGGAGCACGCGTAAGGCGTGTCCTCGACGGGGGAGCCGGCACCCGGCTCCCCCGCACGGGCCCGCCTCGGCCCGCCCGGCCCGTGAGCACACGTCGAGAGCCGCACGCGGTCGGCACGCGGTGCGGACGCGGTACGGCCGCGGTGCGCGGCGGGCGACCGGCGCTAGTCGGGGCGGACGGAGTACAGCAGCGGGGTGTTGCGGGAGGCGAGGAAGGCCTCCAGGGACTCCCCGCGCATCGCCGCGTAGATCTCGGGGTTGGAGACGCCGACGACCGCGCCGAGCTTTTCCAGCATGAAGAAGATGACGCCGTAGTGGATCAGGCCGCTCCAGTCCCGGCGGCGGACGAGGTCGCGCTCCTCTTCGGTGAGGGCCGCCGCCTCGAACGCCGCCTCCTCGTCGGCGAGGAACCGTTCGCGGTACTCCCGGTCCACCATGCCGTGCAGGAACTTGTTGAGCCGGTACGCCTTGACGCCGGCGGCGATGTCGTAGGGGTAGGTGCCCGGCAGCCGCTCGATCCCGGCCAGTTGCTCGGCCATCCGCGCCCGGTGGCGCTCGGCGGCGGCGCTTTGCAGCCCGATGTCCCCGTTCTCCAGGACGAGCGTCGCGACGCCGGTCATCGAGGGCAGGTCGTAGGAGCTGTACACCCGGCGCACGTCGGCGGACAGGGCGCCGCGCATGACCAGCCACATGATCACCTCGGCGCCTTCGAGCCCGCCCAGGGTGGCGTACTCGGCGTGCGTCATCCCGGCGAGCGCCTGCGGGTCGGAGGTGACGGCGTCGAGGAAGCGGCGGTCCCACTCCGGGTTGTTGAAGCCCGCGCGCTCGCCGTGGACCTGGTGGGACAGCCCCCCGGTCGAGATCACCGCGACCGACATGTCCTGCGGGTAGCTCTCGACGGCCCGCCGGATCGCCTGCCCGAGCTTGTAGCAGCGCGCCGCCGTGGGGATCGGGAACTGCAGCACGCCGATCTGGAGCGGCACCACGGGCACCGGCCACGCGCCGCCGGGCCGGTCGAAGAGCACGGACATCGGTGAGAAGAACCCGTGGTCGAGCGGCTTGTCCTGGAAGAAGGCCATGTCGAACTCGTCGGTGACCAGGCTGGAGGCCATGTGCCGGGCCAGCGCCGGCTCGCCCGGCACCGGGGGCAGCCGGCGCGCGCCGCCGCCCTCGTCGGCGACCGCGTACCGGGCGCCGACCCCGAGCGTGAAGGCCGAGTAGTGGTCGAAGAAGAACGAGGTCATGTGGTCGTTGAAGACGTAGACGACCGCGTCGGGCCGCTTGTCCTCGAGCCACTGCCGGACCGGGGCGAAGGCGTCCAGCAGCTGGTGCGGTGCCCCGTCCTCGACACCGCGGTCGTGGGCGAAGCCGATGGTCGGCGTGTGCGACGTGGCGATGCCGCCGATGATGCGGGCCAAGGCGATCTCCTCCGCTGGAGCTGGGGTGGAGCCGAGCCTATGGATGACCGCAGGTCATGTGAATTGACGAAATTGGCCCGGTTGAATAACTTCCCGTTATGGAAGAGCTGCCCGGTACCGATGCGCTCCCGGACCCCGCGCTCTCCCGGCTCCGGCTGCGGCATCTGACCTGCTTCGTCGCCATCGCCGAGGAGCGCACTCTCGCCGGTGCGGCGGTACGGCTGGGGCTCAGCCAGCCGGCCGTGTCCAAGACGCTCGCCGAGCTCGAACTCGTCGCCGGGCGCCGCCTGGTCGACCGGGGCCGCTCGGGCGCCGCGCTCACCGACGCCGGGACGCGCTTCCTGCGGCACGCCCTGGAGGTGACGGGGGCGATGGCCTCGGCCTCCCAGGCACTGGTCCGCGAGAGCGCCCCGGGCGTGGCGCCGCTGCGGATCGGCGCGCTGCCGACCGTCGCCGGCGGGGTGCTGGCCCGGGCGCTCGCCCGGCTGCACCGGGAGCGTCCGCACGCCTGGGTGCAGGTGGTGTCCGCGGCGAATCCGGAGCTGGTGGCCGCCCTGACCGCCGGGCGGATCGACTGCGCGATCGGCCGCATGGCCGAGCCGAGCACCATGCGCGGGATCTCCTTCGAACTGCTCTACACCGAGTCGCTGGCCGTCGTCGCCCGCCCGGGGCACCCGCTGGCCGCGGCCGGCGCCGACCGGCCGACCGACCCGGCCGCGCTGCGCGGCTACCCGCTGCTGGTACCCGAATCCGGCACCGCGCCGCGGCTCCAGGCCGACGCGCTGCTGCGGTCGATCGGCCCCGGCACCGCGACGCGCTGCACCGAGACGCAGTCGCTCACGGTCGCCCGCGCGGTGGCGGTGCAGTCCGACGCGGTGTGGATCACCTCGCGGCACGCGGTACGACTCGACGTGGAGCAGGGGTGGCTGACGGCGCTGGACGTCCCGGTGCCGCAGAACGCGGAGCCGGTCGGCATCCTGCGCCGCAGCCGCGCCCGCCCCACGGACCTGGCCGAGGAGGTCTTCGAGCTGATCAGGGCGTCGATCTGAGCGGTGCGCCGGTACGTCCGAGGGCGCGCCGGTACGTCCGAGGGCGCAGGTACGGAAAGGGCCCGGCCGGGGCCGCGGGTCAGGCCGCGAGGGTGTGCAGCGCCGCCGCGCCCAGCGCGAGCAGCGCGAGGACCTTCACCGACTCGGTGGCCACGTAGACGTGGTGGGCGCGGGAGCGGGGCAGCTCCTCGCCCGCCAGGACGCGGTCGGAGCGCCGGTTCAGGCCCGGCCGGATCGCGAGGAGCTGTGCGGCCATCATCGCCGCCGCGACCGCGGTGGGCACCGCGACCGCGACCGGCGGGCCGCCGGCGGCGACGGCGACGGCCGCGACCACCCCGGCGGCGAGCACCGCCTCGATCCGGTTGAGCACCCGGAAGACGATCCGCCCGATGCCCAGCCCGACGGGCACCGTCACACCCGGGGCGCGGAACTTCAGCGGCGCTTCCAGGAACGAGATCCCCAGGACCATCCCGCACCAGGTGAAGGTGAGCGCGGCGGCCACCGCCGCCGAAGTGGCGTTCATCGTACGGACTTTCCTCTGCTTACCTCGGCTTACCTCGGCTTGTCGTCTTCCGCCGGCGTGCCGGTTACTCCTGGCCGAGCCAGAGGTCCGGGCCGAAGACCTCGTAGTGGACGTCCCTGGCCGCAACTCCCGCGCGCAGCAGGTCGCCGCGGACCGCGCGCATGAACGGCAGCGGCCCGCACAGGTAGGCGGTCAGCCCCGCGGGCAGGTCCAGCGCGGTCAGGTCGGCGCGCCCGGCCGCCGCCTCCGGTGCCTGGTCGCCCGGCTGCTCGTACCAGACGTGGAAGGCGGCGTTCGGCAGCGCGCGGACCAGCTGCCGGTGCTCCTCGCGGTGGGCGTGGTCGGCCGGGCCGCGGTCGGCGTGCACGACGGTGACCTGGCGCTTGCTGTCCTGAGCGGCCAGCCGGCCGAGCAGGGACAGCATCGGGGTGCTGCCGATCCCGGCGGACGCCAGCAGCAACGGCCCGTCGCCGCCGGTCAGTTCGAGGTCGCCGAACGGCGCGGAGACGGTGAGCTCGTCACCGGCAGCCGCGTGTGCGTGCAGCCAGGAGGAGACCTCGCCCTCCGGCGCGGCGCCGCCCCGCACGCGCTTGACGGTGATCCGCCACTCCTGGCCGCCGGGCGCGCCGGACAGGCTGTACTGGCGTATCTGGTGGGCGCCGTCGGCCAGTTCGACCCGCACGCTGACGTACTGCCCGGGGCGGAAGTCGCCGGCGGGCGCGCCGTCGGTACGGCGCAGGGTGAAGGAGGCGGTGTCGGCGGTCTCCTCGCGGCGCTCGACGACCTCCATCGGCCGCCAGGTGCCGCCCTCGGGCACGCCGGCCTCGCGGTAGAGGCGGGCCTCGACGGCGATCAGCGCGTTGGCCATCAGCCAGTACACCTCGTCCCAGGCGGCGGCCACCTCCTCGGTGACCGCGTCGCCGAGCACCTCCACGATCGCCGCGAACAGGTGCTGGTGGACCAGCTTGTACTGGTCGGCGGTGATGCCGAGCGAGGCGTGCTTGTGGGCGATCCGGCCGAGCATCGCGTCGGGCCGGGCGTCGGGGTGCTCCAGCAGCATGCCCGCGAAGGCGGCGATGGAGCCCGCCAGCGCCTTCTGCTGCTCGCCGTTGGCCTGGTTGCCGCGGTTGAACAGGTCGCGCAGCAGCTCCGGGTGGTCGGCGAAGAGCCGGACGTAGAAGCGTTCGGTGATCTCACCGATGGCGGCGCCGACCACGGGGAGGGTGGCGCGTATGACGGGGGTGGACTGCTCGGAGAGCACGGCGACTCCTCAGGAGAATACGTATCTGCTGTGCGCGTTTCAGGTGGACGGATGCCGCCTGCGGCGCCTCACGGGGTTCGGTGGCCGACCAGTCCGATGAGGACCGGTCCGGTGGGCGACTCCACCAGGTCGTCCACCGTGAGCGGGTCGAGCGTGGCGTAGAAGGCCTGCTGGGCCGCGCGCAGCGCCTGCCGGAGCAGGCACGCGGCCCGCAGCGGGCAGGGCGGGCCGGACGGGCCGCCGTCGCAGGAGACCACCTCCTCCTCGCCCTCCAGCTCCCTGACCAGCCATCCCACCGAGGCGCGGCGGCCGAGGGCGGTCAGCTCCAGCCCCCCGCCGCGCCCGCGCCGAGTGTCCAGCACGCCCAGGTGCCGCAGCCGCGTGATGGCCTTCGCCATGTGGGCGTGGGGTACGTCCACGGCCTCGGCCACCTCGCGGGTGGTGAGGTTCTCGGCCGGTCCGGCGGCGGCCAGCCGCATGACGGCGCGCAGTGCCAGGTCCGTGAACTTCGTCAGCCGCATGACCCGAAGCTATCAAAGACGCATGTAAGGTTCGTATTCAGGGGGGTCGGAACCGGCCCGGCCCGGACCCTCAGGCGCCGCGGCAGCGCACCTACCCACGCATCGGACGGACGAGCACTCCATGGCGGACCCGACCACGGACCCCCGCAGTTCCGGCGACCCGCACGGCACCGACGTGCCCCGGGTGCTGTGCGACCTCGGCGCGCTGTCCGCCGCGGCCGAGTCCGCCGGGGCCGACGGGGCCGACGAGGGCGCGGCCGCACCGGCCGGGGCGCTGTGGCGGCTGACCGAGCCGGGCCGCCAGCTCGACGCGAACCTCGTCCGTCTCCCGCCGGACGCGCGGGTTGAGGCCCGCACCGAGGGCGACCTCGATGTCCTGCTGGCGGTCGTCGCCGGCGGCGGCACCCTCGGCGGCGCGCCCGACCCGCAGCCGCTCGCGCCCGGCAGCCTGGTGTGGCTGCCGCACGGCGCCGCGCGCTCCCTGGCGGCGGGCGCGGCGGGCCTGTCGTACCTGACCGTCCACCGCCGCCGGCCGGGTATGAAGATCGGGCGCCGCACGGACACCTGACAGCCGCCTGCGCGTGCGCGGCAGTTGACGCGCGGCGGCCGCGCTGCGCGGCCTGCCGGCCGGCTCGGTTAGGCTCGGCGGATGGCGAAGCCCGGGGCCGACCTGACGCCCGAACCGCCGGGGCCGCGCGCCCGTGGCATCCGTGACGTCCGCGACCTGCGGGACCTGCGGGGCCTGCGCCGGGCCGCGGCGCGCACCCTCGTACGCTGCTCGCGCGGGATGATGGCGCCCTGGACGCGCTTCGGGCTGCTCGTCGCGGTCCTCGCCGCCGGGATCGCCCTGGTACTCGCCTGGCACCCGCAGCAACTGCTCACCCACGGCTGGCCGCCGCGGACCTCGGGCGCCACCGCTGTCCTGGTCTTCGCGGTGGCGTACGGCGTCGCGACCGTCGTGTTCGTGCCGCGCCCCCTGCTCAACGCCGCGGCCGGGGCGCTCTACGGCATCCACGCGGGGCTCCCGGCGGCGATCGGCGGCACCGTGCTCGGCGCCGGGCTCGCCTTCCTGCTCGGCCGGTTCCTCGGGCGCGACGCCGTACGGCCGCTGCTGCGCGGCCGGTTCGTGCTGTCGCTGGACCGGCAGCTCAGCCGGCACGGCTTCCGCAGCACCCTCGCGCTGCGACTCTTCCCCGGGGTGCCGTTCGCCGCCGCGAACTACGCGGCGGCGCTGTCCCGTATCCGGCTGGCGCCCTTCCTCACCGCCACGGCCGCGGGCAGCGCCGCGAACACCGCCGCCTACGTCGTCGCGGGCGCCCGGGCCGCGTCGCCGACCTCCCCGGCGTTCCTGCTCGCGCTGGGCTTCCTCGGGGTGACCGCGGTCGCGGCCACCACCTTCGCCCGGCGCCGCACGCGCGGCGCCCCCGCGCCCGCGGACGGGCTCGGCGATGCGCTCGGCGACGGGCTCAGCAAGTGGCCGGACGAGGCGCCCGGCGACGGGTCCGCCGAGGTCAGCGGCCCTGCGGACGCTGCCACTCCTCCAGCGGAATCCGCTTGATCTCCAGGATGTCGCCGAGGGCGCCCCACTCGTCCTTGCCGAGCCGGGCGAGCGGCCGCAGCGCGCGGATGTCCGGCAGCCCGTCGGCCATCACCGCTTCCGAGACCGCCGCGTAGACCACGCGCCCGAACACCACGGTCGAGTCGCCCAGCCGGACCGTGCTGTGCAGTTCGCACTCCAGCGCCACCGGCGACGCCGCCACCCGCGGCGGCTTCACCCGCGCACTGGGCTCGCGGGCGATCCCCACCTCGTCGAACTCGCTCACCCCGTGCGGAAAGGCGGTCCCCGTGGCGTTGATCTCCTCGAAGAGGTGCTCCGGCGCGAGGTTCACCACGAACTGCCCGGTCTGCTCGACGTTGCGCACCGAGTCCTTCCGCCCCACCGACGTGAACTGCACGATCGGCGGGCTGACGCACGCCACCGTGAAGAAGCTGTGCGGTGCGAGGTTGTCAGAAACCCCGTCTCGGTCGGTCGTCGACACCCAGGCGATCGGCCGGGGCACAACCACCGAGGTCAGCAGCTTGTAGAAGGCGTTGCGGTCCGTCTGGGCAGGGTCGAAGTCGATGCGCATGGGGCCAGTATCCACGCGTTCGACGTCGCCCATACCAGGGGATCGCGCCGCGACCAAACCTTCGGTTCTCCGGACAGTGCCCGGTATCGGACGACTACTGGACCGAAAGCCGAGCCCGTGACCACCACCCCACCGTCCCCTTGGGACGATCTCACCATCCCGCCCCATGCCCGCAAGCGCGGCGTCACCCTCAACCTGTACGACCAGCTCTCCGCCTACGTCCCGAAACGCCCCGGCGCCTACCTTCGGATCTCCAGCGACCGCTTCGGCCTGGAAGCAGGCGTGGACCGCCAGAACGACGACGCCGAAGACACCCGTGCCCGGCTCGGCTGGGCCCCGTTCGCGAAGGTCTACCGCGAGAACGACACCTCGGCTTTCAAGAAGCGCAAGGTCATCCGCCCGGACGGCTCCATCGACTGGGTCGTCCTGCGCCCGAAGTTCCGGCAACTCCTGGCCGATCTGGCCGACGGGGTGATCGACGGCGTCATCTTCTACGACCTCGACCGCCTCGTCCGTCAACCTCGCGACCTCGAAGACCTCATCGACATCGTCGAGTACGTCCAGCACCCGGTCGTCGGCGCCACCGGCGGACGCATGAACCTCATCAACGACAACGACCGCCACATGGCCCGCATGATGTGCGTGATGGCGCTGAAGTCCTCCGAGGACACGGCCCGCCGCGTCGCCCGCATGCACCTCGCCGCCGCCCAGCAGGGCAAGGTCCAAGGCCGGATCGCCTACGGATGGATCCGCTCGGGGCCCGACAAGGGCCGCCACCTCCCCGAGGAAGCCGGCGTGGTGCGCGCCCTCTTCGCCGGCTGCCTCATCGGCGAGACCGCCTACTCCCTCGCCGCCGGCCTCAACGCACGTGGCATCCCGGCACCGCAAGCCGACCGCTGGTCCTCCACGACCGTCAACAAGATGCTCCGCAACCCCCGCTACGCCGGCATGGCCTCCTACGGCGGCAAACACCGCATCGAACCCGCCCTCGAATGGGACGGCTGGTCACACGTCCTCTTCGACGACGACGGCCACCCCCTGCTCGGCAACTGGGACCCGATCATCGACCCCAAGGACTGGTCCCGCGTCCAGTTCGAACTCCAACTCCGCCGCCAAGCCTCCGGCATCCCTGCCGGCAGCAGCCGCCCGCCCGTCACGCCGAAGTACCTGCTCTCCGGAATCCTGCGCTGCGGAAAATGCGGCCGCGGCCTGGTCAGCAACCTGGACCGCAAAAAGAAATACCGCACCTACCGCTGCCCTCCCTCCGCTCACGGCGGCTGCGGAGGCATCCACATCGCCGCCGGCACCACCGAGAAGGCCGTCGAGCGAGCCCTCACCACGTACTTCGAACAGCTCCTCGCCACGATGCGGCACCAGCACCGGCACGACGACACGGCCCCGGACACACAACTGATCAACACGCGCAGCGCCCTCGCGGCCGAACACGCCCGTAAGCAGGACCTGATGCGCCGGTGGGCCGACAACACCCTCGCTCAAACGGCCCTCACCGAAGACGACTTCTTCCAGCTCATCCACGCCATCAACAAGAAGATCGCCACACTCCAAGACCTCCTCGCCGCCGCCGAAGCCTCCACCCCCACCACGGCGCCCCCTCCCGACGCCGACCAGTGGCTGCACGGGACCGTCAACCAGCGCCGCACTCTCATCCGCCGCTACCTCCACGGCATCACCGTCCAGCCAGCCCCCAAGGCGCACGTCTTCAACCGCACCCACATCGTCCACGAACGTCTCCAACCCCACTGGCGAACCGCAGAGGAACTCGCCGCCTAAACCTGACGGAGGGTGGACTCCGGCGTCCTGCCAGCCGGAGCCCACCCCCGTCAACCTCATGCAGCCAACTGGACCAACACCTTGCACAGCCACACCACCTCCAACTCCCCCACCGTCGGTGCCCCGCTCAAGAACTCCTCCACCCACTCCCGCTCGCCCGCACTCAAGTCCTCCCCAGTCCCCGGGCGAACCCGAGACAAGTCCTCGCCCCCGAAATTCGTCACCGTCCGACAACGACGCACCACGAATCACCTCACCCATCAGCTCACGAATAGCACCGTCACCACGATCACCCCACACCCCCGCTTGGAGCAGCCGCAGATTGGTGGTACGGAGCCGACGGCACCTACGGCAGCCAGATCGCCAACCCATCCAGTGCCCTGTCCCCAACGCGTCCTCAACGAGTCCCCACGAGGCCGCACGGCCGAGCTCACGGAGCATCGCCCCAGCTCAGAACATGACTGAACTCTGCCGCAGCAGATTGGCCGGGAGTGTCTAATAAACGGCGGATCTGTTGATCATGGAGACGCCAAGTGAGTGAGATGACGATCGAGCCGGAGTCCGTGCCTGAACTGGCCGGTGCGGCCACGTCGGACGAGCAGTTGATCGCGATGCTGGTCGAGCGGGCCCGGAGTGAGGGCATGCAGCTGACCGGTGCCGGCGGGCTGCTGCAGCAGTTGACCAAGCGGGTGCTGGAGTCCGCCCTGGAGGGCGAGATCACCGATCACCTCGGCTATGACAAGCACGATGCAGCTGGCCGGAACAGCGGCAACAGCCGCAACGGCACCCGGACGAAGACCGTGCTGACGGATGTCGGTCCGGTCGAGGTCAAGGTGCCCCGGGATGTGGAGGGCAGCTTCGAGCCGCAGATCGTCAAGAAGCGGCAGCGTCGGTTGACGGGCGTGGACGAGATGGTGTTGTCGCTGTCCGCGAAGGGCCTGACCCATGGGGAGATCTCCGCTCATCTGGCCGAGATTTACGGCGCCGAGGTCTCCAAGCAGACCATCTCCACCATCACCGACCAGGTGATGGACGGCATGGCCGAGTGGCAGAACCGGCCGCTCGACCGTGTTTATCCCGTTTTGTTCGTGGACGCCATCAACGTGAAGATCAGGGACGGGAAGGTCGCCAACCGGCCCGTCTACGTCGTCATGGCCGTCACCGTCGAGGGCACCCGCGACATCCTGGGCATCTGGGCCGGAGACGGGGGCGAGGGCGCGAAATACTGGCTGCAGGTGTTCACCGAGCTGAAGAACCGCGGCCTGGACGACGTGCTGATGCTGGTCTGCGACGGCCTCAAGGGCCTGCCCGATGCGGTCGAGACGGTCCGGCCCCGAACAATCGTTCAGACGTGCATTGTTCATCTCCTGCGCAACAGCTTCCGATACGCCTCGCGCGCGGACTGGGACAAGATCGCCAAGGCGCTCAAGCCTGTCTACGCGGCGCCGAACGAGAGCGCGGCAGCCGAGCGCTTCGGAGAGTTCCAGGACGCCTGGGGGAAGAAGTACCCGGCGATCATCAGGCTGTGGGAGAGCGCGTGGGCGGAGTTCGTGCCCTTCCTTTCCTTCGACGTCGAGATCCGCACCGTCATCTGCTCGACGAACGCCATCGAGTCCGTCAACGCGCGGATACGCAAGGCTGTCCGTGCCCGCGGGCACTTCCCCACCGAGGCCGCCGCCCTGAAGTGCGTCTACATGGCGCTGATGAGCCTGGATCCGACCGGCAAGGGCCGCAAGCGCTGGACCATGCGCTGGAAGGCACCCCTGAACGCCTTCCAGATCGCCTTCGAAGGCCGTCTAACCCCGGCCAACAACTGAACCCCAACAACCAAGATCAGCCGTTAAATTGACACACCCCGCTTTCGCTGGAAGGCCGGCGAACTCGCAACTGATTGTTCAGCGCTGCGGGAAATGAGCGCTGCCGTCCGCTTGCGTTTTCGGTTTGGGGAGTGTGAGGACACGGCGGCCTTCGGATCGTCGGGCCAACCCTGCGGCTTGGAGGGTGCGGCGGTGGGGTGTGCGGGGAGGGCGGTGAGGCGGCTCAGCCGCCAGACGAGGACGTCGTTCACGTTGTCGGCGGAGTCGAGTTCGCGCATGTCGATGGCTTGTTGGAGCAGGGTGTCGGGGTCGTGGCCGGCTGCTCGGGCCTGGGCGAGGGTGGCGGCCAGGGCGTCGTGGCGCCGTTCGCCGTCCGGCCGCGGCGAAGCGCTTTCGGGTAGGGCTGCGCGGATGTTGGCCTCGTACTTTTGGCGTTCGGCCGCGGGCATCGCGCGGCCTTGGGCGTGGAGGGTACGCAGGGGTGCGGTCGCGGCCTGCCGATAAGCGGCACGGAGGTGCTGGGCGGTCTGGCGGGACGCTTCGGCCTGTTGGGCGTGGCCGCGGGCGGAGCGCCAGTGGGCGGCGGCGAGGGTGAGCAGGACGAGGGTGGACAGGAGCATGGCGGTGGTGGCTCCGTCTTCGCCGCGACCGAGTGCGCTGCCCGCGTGGATGATGCCGCGGGCAGCCGATCGAAGAGCGCGCGCGTCGGCGTGTTCGGCGCGGATGTGGCTACGGGTGGCGCGTTCGAAGGTGCGGACGGCGGCAGCCAGTTCGGCGCGGGTGGCGGCTGGGGAGGTCTGGGCGACGGCGTCGAGGAGTTCGCCGGTGCCGACGAGTTGGGCGGCGGCTTCGTCGTTGCCGTTGTCCAGGGCGAGGGCGGCGTGTTCGGCTGCGCCGGTGGCGATACGGCGGCCGCGGGCGGTCGGCGACCAGTCGGTCCGACCGGTGGCCGTGGCCCGCTCACCCGCAGCGCCGTCGGAGACGGTGCCGGTCAGGCGGAGGCGGATCTTGGGCAGGGACAGGTCGGGGGCGAGCTTGGAGCCGGGGAACCATACCGGCTCGCCCGCCCGGTTACGGTCGCCCGGCAGCGCGACCGCGTACCCGATGGTGTCTCCGGAGGGCGCCTCGCGCAGCTTGATCCGTACGCCCTTGTCCCGCAGCCGGGTGAAGAACTCGGCCTCGTCCGCGGCGCCGGCCACTGCGTGGCGGACGGCCTCCCGCAGCGTGTCGCGCGGAGTCTCGTCGCGGCCGGTGCGCTCGGCCTTGAACCGTTCGGCGCTGGTGGGGTTCTTCGCGGCGGTGCCATCACCCGCCTTCAGCCGGCGCAGCCCCAGCTCCTGCTCGATGCGGCGGCATTCGGCCTGGGCCTTCTTGAAGTCGTAGTTCATGCGGGGGCGGCGCAGGTCGCCTCGGACCATGGTGGCGAGGATGTGGATGTGGTCCTCGGCGTGGCGTACGGCGACCCAGCGGCAGCCGTCCGGGTCACCGTCGGGTACGAGTCCCACGGCCTGGACGAGGCGGCGGGCGACGCTGTTCCACTCGGCGTCGCTCAGGGGCCGGTCCCCAGGGGCGGTACGGACCGAGCAGTGCCACACGTGCTCGGCCGGCGCCCGGGCACCGGCCTGCTTGACGCGCAGGTCCAGTGCGTTGGCCAGCCGGGCGAGGGTGGCCCTCGGGTCGGGGACGGGGCTGGTGTCGCGGCCGGGGTCGGGAGCGAAGCCGTCCCAGGAGCCGACGAGGTGGGGGTCGACGTGCTCTTCACGCCTGCCCGGTCCGTAGAGGTAGACGAGCAGGCCGTAGGTACGGGCGCCGCGCCCTACGTCGGGGACCATCACGTCCGCCTCCTGACGAGGTGGTCCGCCGCGTCGTCGACGCGGGCCAGGACACGGGTCAGTACGGCGAGCGCGTGGTCGAGTTCGCCGGGGCGCGGTTGACCGTCGGCCCATCCACCTGCGGTGCAACACCACGGTGGATGGTTACACATCGAACCGTACACCTAACTCTCCGACGTTCGTCAAGTGCGGTGGCGCCATCCAGCGGCCAGCCGCTCCAGTCGTCCACTGGAGTGGATATGATCGGGCACGGGCAAGCAGGCCCTGACATAGCCGACAGACATGAGCGCACCTTCGCGGAGCTGCTCGACTACCTCTTCGGACTCGGTCGTTCCGGTCAGCGAGGCATGCGCTGCCCGAGCTCCCGTGTCTTCTCTCGCAGCCCCGCGCCCCAGGCACGTCCTTCGGCCGGAGCGGATATCCCTGCGGCTACGGAAATCTGGGCATCTTCGAGTACGCCCTCCGGCAGGGATCGGAACTGTGCCCAGTCCGCCCTGATCCCGGCGCGCTCGGCGAGAACCAGCACGGTGGCGGTGAACCCCTCGGAGGGCGCAAGCACTACGGCGTGGCTTGTTCTTCGGTGCTGCACCAGTAGGGCGTTGACGAGGATCTCGAAGACGGCCGGGGCGATCTGGCACTCGTCGTTCTCCATCGGTCCGATGCCGGATAAGAGTTCCAGCTCCGCCTCGAAAACCGACACTTGGCGTCGAACCCGACGGGAAACCCCGGCCGCCGCAAACGCTCTCCTCGTACTCGATCTTCATGTCCGCGCCGGTCTCGTTCATGGTCCTGATGACCTTATCGAGGGAGACGTGGTGGCGGCCATCGCGGCGCATCGCCATCCGGGCGGCGGTGACCGTCTTGACCGCGGCCATGCCGTTGCGCTCGATGTACGGGATCTGCACCAGGCCGGACGGGTCGTAGGTCAGGGCCGTGTTGTGCTCCATGCCGGTCTCGGGGGCGTTCTCCACCTGCTCGGGCATACCGGCCCAGAGCCTCGGCCAGGCCGCCCGCGGCCATCGAGCAGGACCTGTCCGGGCGCCGGACGCGACCCCGCTGTGGGCTCTGACCTGAACTCGGCAGCGTCCCTGCCGCTCGAAAGGCGCTGGCGCACATTGCAGCACGCCGCCATCAGCCCAGCCGGATGGACGACTTCGCCCGGGTCCCCCTCGTCGTCAACGGGATCTGGAATTGAGGAGCGTTGAGAAAACGTTACTCGGCATGCTGGTGCTGGTCTTCGGCGGCAAGTTGCCATCGCCAGGAGATGCCTGTTCGTCCTGGACCCGCCTGGGTGCTGATGACGTGGGCGCTGCCCCCGGAGAGCGTCAGCCTACGGTGCTGTTGACGGCCCTGACCAGCGGTGCCGCCATGGGAGACGACTTCCACGGGAAGCGCAGAAGGGTCGAACTGCACCTCCATCACGCAGTTCCCGGCCGGAGACTGATGGTGGACAATGAACTCGCGGCTCAGGGGGCGGGGTTCGCCGTGGATCAGGGTGACATCGAAGATGGCGGTCTCCCCACGCCGCAGCGCACGATCGAACAGCAGTTCCTGGACGATCATGCCGGTCGCGGTGTTCTCGAATGCGGCGCCTCGACGGCACGGCGGGCGCACCTCGACCCGCGGTACGGAGCCGGGCGTATCCGGAACGTGGGTGAGGATCGCCCGGTCCGGGCCGTCGCGCTCGGCCCGCACGACCTGCCGGAGCCAGATGCGATGCTCCCGTCCGTGGGCATCGAGTTCCAGACGCGCGTGGCGGCTGAGGCACCGCAGCGAGGAGATCCAGCGGGTATCCACCACGCAGAACGCCTCGTCGAGTTCTCTGCGCCGTGGCTCGGGCCAGACCTCGATGAGCCCCGGGGCGCCGGCTGCCATGCCCAGCCACCGCTTCCGGGACCTCGGCGGACCCAACAGGGCGCTCAGCGCGCCCGACGGCACCTCCAGGACCCGTTCCAGTGAGCCGAGCGCGGCGAGCGCGGCGGTCTGAGAAGGCTGGTACCGGCCCGAGCGCCAGCAACTGAGAGTCGCGGTGGACACCGGCGTACCGGCGAGTTCGAGGCGCTGGCGGATACGGTCCAGGGTCAGCCCACTGGACTCCATCGCCGCTCCCAGGGCAGCGGCGAACGGCCCGTCACGCAGTAGGGCGGTCAGCGATAGAGCGTCGTTCTCCGGCATGCCTACCACCTTTCCCCGAGGGCTGCGCTTGCAGTTCGCGGTCTGCTGAACCCCACTGGCCGGCCGAGGGCATCGCTCCGACGGCTTGGCACCCACCGAACTCACCGGCACGAGACGTGTCAAGAGCGTCCGCGCGACGGCTACCCGCCGTAGGCGGAGCGGCGCCGCGAGCGGAAACGGTGCGGCAGACCGCCGGTGTCGGCAACGCCTAACCCTTAACGGGCTGTTGATATTGCCATGGCCATGGCGCCTGCAGCAGCCTATCCACGTCGGCGTCGAAGCCGCCGACTCTCCCTCCCGGCGCCGGGATCACCGCACGCAGCCCCCTCCCCCTCACGACTGGAGAGCGTCCATGCGAACTTCCCGCGTCCCCCTCTTGCTGAGCGTCCTGGCCGTACCGGCAGTGCTCGCACTGGCAGCACCCGCCGCGTCTGCGACCACCGTCCAGGGCAGCCGCACCGCCGCCGCGGCCTCGCAGGTCGGCGGTGACCACGCCGTACAGGTCCACCGCGGCAGCCGCAGTACCTCCTACTCCGGCAACTGGTCCGGTTACGCGGCCGCCAACGGCAACGGCGGCGACACGCAGGTGTCCTCGTCCTGGGTCCAACCGGCCGTCGACTGTACTGTCACCCCCTCGGGCATGTCCTCGTTCTGGGTCGGGCTCGACGGGTGGACGAACGACGCGCTGGAGCAGACCGGCACCGAGGCCGACTGCGTCAACGGCCAGGCCAGCTACTACGCTTGGTGGGAGGTGCTGCCCGCGAACCAGAGTCTCTTCAGCGGCGTCACCGTGGCTCCCGGCGACCGTCTCAGCGCGGACGTGGTCGACAACGGGAACGGAACGTTCACGATGACCCTCGCCGACGCAACGCGCGGGTGGACCCGTACCAAGACAGCGGCCGGCTCGTCGAACCGCCAGGACAACTCGGCCGAGATCATCGCCGAAGCCACCTCCAACTACGGCGTCATACAGCCGCTTCCGGACTTCCGGACGGTGACCTTCACCGATGCCACCGTCAACGACAAGGGCATCGCGGGCTCTTCGCCCTTCGGCATCACCATGCGCAACAACGACAGCCGTGACATCACCGCCGTTCCTGGCAGCCTGTCCGGGGGGTCCTTCCCGGTCACCTGGCGCCAGGAGGACTGACGGCCCTTCCATCAGCGCACGGCGGGCGACCCGCACGGTGCGCGGGCAGCCCGTCGGTCCCACGCCGCCTGCGC